>JBBFLF010000006.1 GCA_037481655.1 Desulfobaccales bacterium
AGGGGGCAGGGGCCGTCGGCCCCTGGCCCCCTCCCCCGCAAGCCTTGCTCACGAAAGGGATGCCTATGAAGATTCATGAGTATCAGGGGAAGGAGTTGTTGGCGAAGTTTGGGGTGCCGGTGCCGGCGGGGGGAGTGGCGGAGACGCCGGAGGAGGCCCGGCAGGTGGCGGAGGGTCTGGAGTCGGGGCCCTTTGTGGTGAAGGCCCAGATTCATGCCGGCGGCCGGGGCAAGGGGGGTGGCATTAAGACGGCGGCCAGCCCTGATGAGGTGGAGGTGGTGGCCGGGCAGATTCTGGGCATGATCCTGGTGACCCCGCAGACCGGGCCCGAGGGCCGGTTGGTGCAGAAGGTGCTGGTGGAGCAGGCCCAGGATATTGCCCAGGAGCTGTATCTGGGCATCGTGGTGGACCGCAGTCTCATGCGGCCGGTGATCATGATGAGCGCTGCGGGCGGCATGGAGATTGAGGAGGTGGCGGCCAAAGACCCCCAAGCCATCGTCAAGGAGGCGGTGGACCCGGCGGTGGGGCTGATGCCCTATCAGGTGCGCAACCTGGCCTTCGGGGTGGGCCTGCCTCCGGAGGCCATGAAGGCGGCCACCGGCTTCATCAACAATCTCTACAAGATGTTTGTCAGCCTGGACTGCTCCCTGGCGGAGATCAACCCTCTGGTGATCACCAAGACCGGGGAGATGCTGGCTCTGGATGCCAAGATCAACCTGGACGACAATGCCCTTTTCCGGCACCATGATCTGGCGGCCCTGGAGGATCCGGCGGAGATGGATCCCCTAGAATATGAGGCCCGCAAGCACCATCTCAACTACATCCGGCTCTCCGGCAATGTGGGGGCCATGGTGAACGGCGCCGGGCTGGCCATGGCCACCATGGACCTCATCAAGGCGGCGGGGGCCGAGCCCGCCAACTTCCTGGACGTGGGCGGGGGCGCGTCGGCGGAGATGGTGGCCAACGGCTTCCGCATCATCCTCTCCGACCCCCGGGTGAAGGGGGTGCTCATCAACATCTTCGGCGGCATCCTGCGCTGCGACCGCCTGGCGGAAGGGGTCATCCAGGCGGTGCGGGAGGTGGACGTCAAGGTGCCCATCATCATCCGCCTGGAGGGCACCAACGTGGAGGAGGGCCGGCGGCTCTTGCAGGAGAGCGGCCTCACCTTCACGGTGGCCACGGACATGCAGGACGCAGCACGCAAGGTGGCCGCCTTGGTGCAGTGAGAGGAGACCGTGGCGAAAGTGATTTCTGAGGGAAGGGCTGGGGGAGCAGTGCCTGCCCCACCCTCTCCTCACCCTCCCCTCCCCACCTCCTTTGTGGGAGTGGGGGAGAGGGGTCAGGGGTCGGCGGCCTCTGGCCCTCTCTCCCAAAAACCATTTGGGGCCGCCAATCCTCGGGTGGAGATCCGCGTATGGTAAGGCTGAAATGGCTGGGGGCCCTGCTCCTGGTGCTGGCGCTAGCGACGATGGTCGGCGCCCAGGAGGCGCTCAAAAGCCCCTTTGATTACAACCCGGCCACGGTCCAAACCCACCGGGGCTGGGTGATTTCCGTCACCCCGGTGGCGCCGGGCCCCATCCCTCAGATGGTGACGGTGCAGCTGGCCACCCAGCAGGAGACCCTCACCGTTTGGCTGGCCCCCTCCTGGTTTCTGGAGGCCCAGGGTTTCAAAGTCACCGCCCTGGACCGGCTGGAGGTCACCGGCTCCCGCCTGGTGGTGGACGGCCGGCCCCTGCTGTTGACTGCAACGGTGAAAAAAAACGGCCAAACCCTCAGGCTCCGGGATGAGAAGGGTAACCCCCTTTGGAGCCGCCGGCCTCCGGGCCCCTGACGTCCGCTTTGTGCGGACCATTCTGAAAGGAGAATCTCATGAAGAAAATTTTCTACCTTGTCGGCTTTTCTCTGGCGCTGCTGGCCGCAGCCGGCCTCGCCCTCGCCCAGGGCCAGGGCGGCCAGGGCATGGGCATGGGACGCCTCTATGACCCCAAAACCGTGGAGGTCCTGACGGGTGAGGTGGCCAAACTCCACACCGCCGCCTCCCCCATGGCCGGGGTGGCCAACCGCCTCACCCTGGACCTGAAGACCGACAAAGAGACCGTGGCCGTCTACCTGGGGCCGGAAGATTACTTTAAGGCCCAAAACTTCCCCCTGGCCCAGGGAGACAAAGTGGAGGTCAAAGGCTCCCGCATCACCATGAGCGGCCAGACAGTGATCATCCCCAACTACATCAAAAAAGGCGATAAAACCCTGAACCTCTGGGACGCCCAGGGCATGCCCCCCTGGGCCCGGAGCAGGCAGTAGGGGATTGAGGAAAGGGCTGGGGGAGCCTGGCTCCCCCACCCTCCCCTCCCCACCCCCCGATATGGGGTTGGGGGAGGGAGTTTGAGGGAGGGGGCAGGGGTCTTTGACCCCTGCCCCCTCCCTCAAAACACCGTTTATGAAAGCCAGACGTAAAGCTACCAGGACCAGCGCCTTTGGCACGGCGGGGCGGGTGAGTCATGATGCCCGGGCCTTTTACGGCAGCCGCCTGTATGATGGCTTTGCGCCAAGCGGTGGGGGCGGCTATTACGAGAATCCGGTGCTGCCGGCGGTATTGGACCGGGTGCTGGCCGTTTCGGCCGAGGCGATGACGGAGTTGCCGGAGTGCTCGGTGCATCTCATGGTGACGTCGCCCCCGTACAATGTGGGGAAGGAATACGATGCGGACCTGAGCCTGGAGGAGTACCTGGCCTTCCTCAGGCGGGTCTGGGCCGAGGTGCACCGGGTGCTGGTCCCCGGGGGGCGGGCCTGCATCAATGTGGCCAATCTGGGGCGCAAGCCCTATATCCCCCTGCACGCCTACCTCATCCGGGACCTGCTGGATTTAGGTTTTCTCATGCGGGGCGAGATCATCTGGGACAAGGGCGCCTCCGCCGCGGCCTCCACCGCCTGGGGAAGCTGGCGTTCCCCCGCCAACCCGACGCTGAGGGACGTGCACGAATACATCCTGGTGTTCTCCAAGGGCACCTTTTCCCGTCCCAAACCCCAGGACCGGGAAAGCACCATCAGCCGGGAGGAGTTTTTGGAGTTCACCAAGAGCGTGTGGAGCTTTCCGGCGGAGTCAGCCCGACGGGTGGGGCATCCGGCGCCCTTCCCGGTGGAGCTTCCGTATCGGCTCATCCAGCTTTATACTTACGCGGGCGACGTGGTGCTGGACCCCTTCATGGGGAGCGGCACCACCGCCATCGCGGCATTAAAAGCCGGCCGGCGGTTTGTGGGCTACGAGATTGACCCGGCTTATGTGCGGCTGGCGGAAAAGCGCCTGGCGGAGTTCCGCCTCCGCCAGGCCACCCCGAGCCTGTTGGCGCACCTGTGAGACGGAATATGCTGACGCTTGAGTGATTATCTGGAGGAGGACAGGGAAGACATGGGCAAGGTGTATGACAAAAAGCGGCGGAACGCCATCCGCCGCAAACAGGAGCGGCGGGCGAAGCTCAAAAAACTGAAGGCCATGTACCATGCCACCAAGGATGAGTCCCAGCGGGCCCGCATCGTGGAAAAGATGAGCCGCATCGCGCCGTTTCTGTCCATCCAGGCCTATCTGGCCGAAAAGTAGGCTCACGGCGGTGAGGCTTTAGAGTCGGTCATTTTTCTGCGTCGGAAAGGAACCTCATGAGCGTCTTGGTCAACAAGGACACCCGCGTGGTGGTGCAGGGCATCACCGGCAAGGAAGGCTCGTTCCATGCCCGGGCCTGCCGGGATTACGGCACCCAGGTGGTGGCCGGCGTCACCCCCGGCAAGGGCGGCCAGAAGCTGGACGATATCCCGGTCTTCAACACCGTGGCCCAAGCGGTGAAGGCCACCGGGGCCAACACCTCCCTCATCTTCGTGCCGCCGGCCTTTGCCGCCGACGCCATCCTGGAGGCCGCAGCCGCAGGCATCAAGGTCATCGTCTGCATCACCGAAGGCATCCCCACCCTGGACATGGTCAAGGTGATGGCGGCCCTGAAAGACACGGGCGCTCGCCTCATCGGCCCCAACTGCCCTGGGATCATCTCCCCCGGGCAGGCCAAGGTGGGCATCATGCCCGGCCACATCCACCTGCCCGGCCCCATGGGGCTGGTCTCCCGCAGCGGCACCCTCACCTATGAGGCGGTCTACCAGATGACCCTTCTGGGCATCGGCCAGAGCACCTGCGTGGGCATCGGCGGCGACCCCATCATCGGCACCAACTTCATCGATATGCTGCGCCTCTTCGAAGCCGACCCGGAGACCGAAGGCGTGGTCCTCATCGGCGAAATCGGCGGCACCGCCGAAGAAGAGGCCGCCGCTTTCATCAAGGAACACTGCCGTAAACCGGTGGTGGCCTTCATCGCCGGCCAGACCGCCCCGCCCGGCAAACGCATGGGCCACGCCGGCGCCATCATCTCCGGCGGCTCCGGCAAGGCGGCGGACAAAATCACCGCCCTCACCCAGGCCGGGGTCACCGTCTGCGCCACCATCGCCGAACTGGGCCAAGTGGTGAAACAGGTGATGAAATATTGAGGTTACTTTGAGGGGAGGGCCGGGGGAGCGGTGGCTCCCCCGCCCTCCCCTCAAACTCCCCTCCCCCACCCCCTTTATGGGGTTGGGGGAGAGGGTTTGGGAGAGGGGGCAGGGGTCTGCGACCCCTGGCCCCCTCTCCCAAAGCCCGGCCATGAAACTTCTTCTGCATATCTGTTGCGGGCCGTGTGCGGTGTATCCGGTGGGGGTGCTCCGGGAGGGGGGGCATGAAGTGCGGGGGTTTTTCTTCAATCCCAACATTCACCCCTATCAGGAGTTTGCCCGGCGGGTGGCGGCGGTGGAGGAGTTTGCCCGTCACGCGGGCCTGCCGGTCATCTGGAACCGCGGCTATGATCTGGAGGGGTGGCTCAGGATGGTGGCGTTCCGGGAGGGGGAGCGTTGCCGACTGTGCTATTATCTGCGCCTCAGGCAGGCGGCCCGGGTGGCCCGAGGGGGGAAATTCGAGGCCTTCACCACCACCCTGCTATACAGCAAATATCAGAGACACGAGCTCATCCGGGAGTTGGGGGAGCAGGTGGCCCGGGAGGTGGGTCTGCCCTTTTATTATCAGGATTTCCGGGAAGGCTGGGCGGCGGGGGTGGAGGAGAGCCGGGCGTTGGGGTTGTATCGCCAGGCGTATTGCGGCTGCATTTTCAGCGAACGGGACCGCTTTGCCCCCAAGGGGGGCAGTAATTCACAAGCCGGTCCGGCAGAGGAGGTCCAGGGGCAGGGGTAATATTTCCCCGGCTCCATGGGTGGCGGGGAGCTTTGCAGGAAGGCGCGTCTCGTGGTCTAAAGTTTGTGTGAATGTCAGCCGAAATGGGTGAGTGAGGAAAGAGAGACGTGGCCGCCGCCAACCCCAACTCCCGTCTGGTGCTGAGCAATCGTCCGGAGAGCCTGGAGCTCCTCAGGGAGTACATCCGCCGCTGGAGCCGACAGCACCAGCTTCCCCTCAGGCGCGGGGAGTATTTGGAGGAGGCTGCCGCCGGCATCTTCCGCCACCTGGTGGAGGAGGCCTACGGTCCCCACCGCCCCGCCTCCATCAGCATCAGCC
Organism: Desulfobaccales bacterium; assembly: GCA_037481655.1. Taxonomy (NCBI): domain Bacteria; kingdom Pseudomonadati; phylum Thermodesulfobacteriota; class Desulfobaccia; order Desulfobaccales; species Desulfobaccales bacterium. Next base: position 5,576 of record JBBFLF010000006.1, read on the forward strand.
TGGAGGATCGGGGGCCCCGGGTGCGCCTGGTGTTTGAGGATGACGCCCCGCCCTTCCATCATTCCGGCAGCAATGGCTACCCCTCCACCCCGTCGGCCACGGTGCCTGCCGCCCTGGCCCGCTCTCTCCCTCAGGTGGACAGCCTGGTCTATTACCGCACCGACGATCATAAGAACCGGTTTGTGGTGGTCGTCAGCCTCTGAAACGCCAGAAGAGCGCCTCGCGGTCTGGCTGGCAGGGGGCCCGGGAAGCAAGGGATACCGCAAGGCGGAGGTCAAGCGTGGGAAATGGGGGGGCAGATGTGGAGCTTCTGTTTCAGATCAAGCAGCGCAGTACCGCAAGACGGAGGCCAGGCGTGGGAGGTGAGGGGAGCCGGTATCCCTGCCTGCTCCCTGCCGGCATCCCCATTCCCTGATCGCCTTTTCCGGCAAAGGTGATGAAGGGGAAGGCCGAAGGAGGGTTCCTGCCCTCAGCCGTCAGGCCCGTTTCTGACCGCGGCTGACACCGGGCCGGGAAATGGCCTCATCCGTCCGTCGGCGAAGCCCCGCCAGTCGCTGCTTAGCGGCGGCCCCGGCGGGCCTTGGCGAAGGCCTCCTCAGCTTCCGCCTTTCTGCCCTTCTCCTCCAAAAAGATTCCCAAATAGTGCCAGCCCTCAGCATAGTCCGGCTTGAGGGTCACCGCCTTGCGCAAGGCCGCCTCGGCGTCGGCGTCCTTGCCCAGCTTGGCCAGCGTGCTCCCCAGGAGGCTGTAAGCTTCGGCATTGTTGGGGTCCAGCTCAATGGCCTTCCGGAAAGAGGTGGCGGCACTCTCATGGCGGTTTTCTGTTGCCTGGATGAGGCCGTGCTTGATGTAATCCTTGGCCGCCCGCTCCTGAGCCGCCTTCACCTTGTCCGCCGTGGCTGCGGACGCCTGGGCCAGGGCCGGGCCGGCCATGAGCAGCAGAAAACTTGCTACCGAGATCAAATATCTCCGCATCATCAGCTCCTTTGCAGGTGTCGCAGCCTCGGCGGCCCAGGCCACCGATTCTGCCGACTTACAGCGGCCCCACCGCCGCCAGGTAAAGGGCCACCTCCTCCTCGCCGTCCACTCCCAGGAGGCGCTCCACCTCCTCATCAAAGAAGGCGCCCACCGGACAGCAGCCCAGCTCCAGGGCGGTGGCGGCCAGCATCAGGTTCTGGCAGATATGCCCGGCGTCCAGAAAAACATAGCGGATGGCCCGCTCACGGTATTTCCACTGACAGCGGTTCAAAATCCCAGTCCAGATGAAATCCACCGCCGCGGTGGCCATGAAGTTCTGGGACAGGCAGGCCGCGGCCAGTGCCGGGCCGTACTGTCCGGCGCTCAAAAGCTCCAGGGAGAACTCCGGCACGTTGAAATGCCAGATGCCCGGCTCCAGGCCCTCCACCCGAAGCACCGCGACATAAGTCTCCACCGGATAGAGGGCCCCGGCGGAAGGGGCGGTGCGGAAGAGGAAATTGCGCACCGCCAGGCTGATGCCCTGGGTGGCCCACAACAACGCCGCCAGCTCCTCCTGGGTGAGGGGCCGCTCCCGGTATTGGCGCAGGGAGCGGCGCCGCTGCAAGCAGTCCCACAGGTCCAGAGGACGCCGGCCCGCCTGGGGGTTGAGCTTCACCCGGACGCTGGCGGCCGGATACTCTTTGTAGGGCTCCCCCCGAGGATAGAGGCGCCCCCGCTCCCCCAGCCCCGCCCGGGTGTAGCGGGTCTCCTTAAGATACCGCCGGCCGATGCCCGGATCACCCTCGCTCATGGCTCCCCCGCTCCCGCTCCTCCCGTCGGGGGCGGTTGCGCTCATAAATGATCTTCAGGCCTTTCAGGGTGAGAAATTCATCCACCCAGTCGATGCTGCTGGTCTCGCTGGCGATGAGGCAGGCCAGCCCGCCGGTGGCGATGACCTTGGGAGTATCCCCCAGGGCCTGTTTGATGCGGCTGACGATGCCGTCCACCAGCCCCACATAGCCATAGATGATGCCGGCGTTCATGGAGCTGATGGTGTCTTTGGCAATGATGCTCTTGGGCTTGGCAAAGATCTCCACCCGGGGGAGCTTGCTGGCCTTCATGAACAGGGCCTCACAGGAGATCATCACCCCCGGGGCGATGCAGCCGCCTAAATACTCCCCCTGGCGGGAGATGATGTCGAAGGTGGTGGCGGTGCCGAAATCCACCACGATGGCCGGCCCCCGCACCTGCTCGTAGGCCGCCACCGCGTTGACGATGCGGTCGGCGCCCACCTCCCGGGGATTGTCGTAGTGGATGGGCATGCCGGTCTTGATCCCCGGGCCCACCCACAGGGGGCGCACTTTGAGATAACGCTGGGCAAAGCCCTCCAGGGCGTTCATCATGGGGGGCACCACGCAGGAGATGATGAGGTCGGTGCCCGCCTCCAGAGTGAGGCCCTGGGCCTGGAAGAGATTGCGCATGAGAATGCCCAGCTCATCCACCGTGGCATCCTTCTCGGTGCGGATCCGCCAATGGCTCACCAGCCGGTCCTGGTCGTAAACCCCGATGACCGTGTTGGTGTTCCCCACATCCATTACTACCAGCATAACCACCCTCGTGGTGGGTGAGAGGCCGGCAATCCCGGCTCCCTCCCCTCCCCTTCCCTGCCCCTCAGAGGCACGCCTTCAGAGCTGCCGCCAGTTGTTCCGCCAACTGCCGGATTTCCGTTTCATCCTGGCCCTCGGCCATGATGCGTAAGACCGGCTCGGTCCCGGAGTAGCGCACCAGCAGGCGCCCCCGGCCGTCCAGGGCGGCCTCGGCCTCGGCCAGGGCCTGGCGGGCGGCAGGCACCGTTTTCAGGTCTTTGCGCTCCGTCACCAGGACATTCACCAGCACCTGGGGGTAGGTGGGGATGGCTGCGGCCAGCTCCGCCAGGGGCTTGTCGGCCCGGAGCATCACCGCCAGGGTGCGGAGCGCCGTGAGAATCCCATCGCCGGTGGTGCTATGGTTGAGGAAGACTACATGCCCCGACTGCTCGCCCCCCAGGTTGTAGCCGCCCTTGAGCATGGCCTCCAGCACATAACGGTCCCCCACCTGGGTGCGCACCAGCCGGATGCCGGCCTGCTTCAAGGCGGTCTCCAGCCCCAGGTTGCTCATCACTGTGGCCACCACGGTGCGGCGCTTCAGGGTCTTGCGCCGGTCCATGTCCAGGGCGCAGATGCCCAGGATGTGGTCGCCGTTCACCACCTTCCCCTGGTGGTCCACCATGATGCAGCGGTCGCCGTCGCCGTCGAAGGCAATCCCCAGATCCGCCCGGTGCCGCACCACCAGCCGGGCCATGGTCTCCGGGTGGGTGGCACCGCATAGGTGGTTGATGTTCTTGCCGTTGGGCCTCACCCCGATGGGGATGAGATCCGCCCCCAGCTCCGAGAGGACCTCCGGCGCGATTTTGTAGGTGGCGCCGTGGGCGCAGTCCACCACAATTTTCAGGCCGTCCAGTTCCAGCTCCTTGGGGAAGGTGCTCTTCAGGTACGAGATATAGCGGCCCCGGGCGTCGTCGATGCGGAAGGCCTGGCCGATGTCCGTGGCCGTGGGCCGGGTCTCCTCCACCTCAGGGTTCTCCAGGAGCTGCTCGATGTGGGCCTCCAGCTCGTCCGGCAGTTTGAAGCCGTCGCCCTTGAAGAACTTGATGCCGTTGTCCTGGTAGGGGTTGTGGGAGGCGGAGATGACCACCCCGGCGTCGGCCCGCATGGAGTGGGTGATGTAGGCGATGCCTGGGGTGGGCATGGGCCCCAGCAGCATGACATCCCCGCCCATGGAGCAGATGCCCGCGGTAATGGCGTATTCCAGGAGATACCCTGACAGGCGGGTGTCTTTGCCCACCACGATGCGGGGGCGGCTGGGGCCGTAACGCACTACATACGTCAGAGCGCGGCCCAGCTGCAGGGCCACTTCCGCGGTCATGGGATAGACGTTGGCCACGCCTCTGACGCCGTCGGTGCCGAAGAGTTTGCGGGTATGGTTCATTGCGGCCATTGACTCCCCCATGCGGATTTTCCCCTTTTAGAGAGAGCCTGAGGGAATGATGTTACTTTGAGACTTCGACAGATAACAGGTGGGAGAAAGCGGGTAATCTCCGCTTCCCCGGCCCCCCATATAACACTTTGGCCACGGTCTCATCTACCTATTATGCCTGGAGGGGCCGGAAAAAGCTGCAAGAAATTCACCCCGCCCCGGCCCTCGGGGTGGTGAGGCCCACCCCGGCGGCCTGCCGGAGCTTCTCCGCCAAGTGCGTATAACGGCGCACCGGCCGATCGTTGGCGATGGCCATCCCCAGGGCCTTTTTGCTCCCCAGAAGCACCAGGAGGCGCCGGCCCCGGGTGAGGGCGGTGTAGAGCAGGTTGCGCTGCAGGAGCATGTAATGCTGGGTGGTGAGCACCAGCACCACCGCGGGAAATTCGCTCCCCTGGGCCTTGTGCACCGTCACCGCGTAGGCCAGGGTGAGCTCCTCCCGCTCCCCGGGCTCGTAAGGCACCAGCCGGCCGTCGAAACTGACCAGCAGGCGGCCGCTCTCCCCCTCATAGTCCCACACCTGCCCCACGTCGCCGTTGAAGACTTCCTTGAAGTAATTGTTTCTGAGCTGCATCACCTTGTCCAGGCGGCGGAAGGCCCGCTCCCCGAAGGGATAGACGGGGCTTTGGGGATTGAGGCGCTCCTGCAGGTCGTGATTCAGGGCCGCCACTCCCAGGGCCCCCCGGTGCATGGGGGTGATGACCTGGATGTCCTTCACCGGGTCGAAGCCATACTTCTGCGGGAGAACTTCACAGACCAGCTCCAGCAGGCGGCGGTGGGCCTCCTCGGGGTCGTCCACCTCCTGAAAGACAAAGTCGCCCTCGCCGAAGCGCCGGGGCAGGACGGGATAGGCCCCCTGGTTCACCCGGTGGGCGTTCACCACGATGAGGCTCTCCCGGGCCTGGCGGTAGATCTGGGTGAGGCGGGCCACCGGCACCACCCCGGAGTCCAAGAGGTCCTTGAGCACATTCCCCGGCCCCACCGCCGGCAACTGGTGGGCGTCCCCCACCAGGATGAGGCGGGCCTCCGGGGGCACGGCCCGAAGCAGGTGGTACATGAGGTAGATGTCCACCATGGAGACCTCATCCACGATGACTACGTCGGCTTTGAGGGGCTCGGCGGCGTTACGGCGGAAGCTCCCGGTCTGAGGGGAGAACTCCAGGGCCCGGTGGATGGTGGCCGCCTCGGCGCCGGTGGTCTCGCTCAAGCGCTTGGCGGCCCGGCCGGTGGGGGCCATGAGGAGCACCTTGGCCCCCCACTGCCGGTAGAGGTCCAGAATCAGGCTGACGATGGTGGTCTTGCCGGTGCCAGGGCCGCCGGTCAAGACCAAGACCTTCTCCCGGCAGGCGGCCAGCACCGCTTGGGCCTGCTCCGGGGAGAGGCTGATCCCCCGCTCCCTTTGCACCTCCTCCAGCATCTCCGGCAGGTGCAACGGCGCAGGTTTCCCCGGGCTGAGGCGCAGGTTGGCCAGGGCCCGGGCCACCCCCACTTCCGCCAGGAAGGCGGGCTTGCGGTACACGGCCTCGCCGGCGGGGTGGGCCTCCCTGACCAGGCGGCCTTCACGCTCCAGGGCCGTGAGCGCCGGCAGGAGGGCATCCTCCGGCACCTCCAGGAGGTGGGCGGCCTCCTTGAGAAGGCGCTCCCGGGGGAGGAAGACATGGCCGTCGCCGGCGGCCTCCTCCAGCACGTGCAGGAGCCCCGCAGCCAGCCTGGCCGGGGCCAGGGGGTCCAGGTTGAGGCGCCGGGCCAGCCGGTCGGCGGTGGCAAAGCCGATGCCGCTCACATCCAGCACCAGCTGGTAAGGGTTGGTGGTGGCCACTTCCACCGCCTGGTCGCCGTAGTGCTTGTAGATTTTGGTGGCCAGAGCCAAGCCCAGCCCCAGGCCCTGCAAGGCCACCAGGACTTTCCTCGCCCCCTGGTGCTCCTGCCAGTCCCGGACGATCTGCTCGATGCGCTTGGGCCCCAGGCCTTTCACCTCCCGCAGGCGCTCCGGGGTCTGGTCGATGACCTCCAGAGTCTGGGCGCCAAAGTGCTCCACCAGGCGGCGGGCGGTCTCCGGGCCCACGCCCTTGATGAGGCCGGAAGCCAGGTATTTTTCGATGCCCGCCACGGTGGCCGGCAGCACCGCATACCACCACACCGCCCGGAACTGCTCGCCGAAGCGGGGGTGATGCTCAAAGCGGCCCTTGACCTGGAGCTCCTCCCCCTCCTGCACCCCGGCCAGCGCCCCCACCAGGGTCACAGGCTGGCGCCGGCCCTTGGCCCGGAAGCGCAGGACGGCATAGTGGTCCTCCGGCGCGGCGAAGACCACCCGCTCCACCACGCCTTCCAGGGCCACCAGAGGCTCCGCGGCGTTTCCCGGGTCCGAAGAGGTTTTCAGTGACGTCACTGCCGATCCGCAATGCGGGTGATGTCGAGATTCCGGAAGGGGAAACCGGCTTTCCCCGGCCCGGAGAGGCCCGAGACGGATCCGCCGGCCCGGGGACCCCCTTCACCACCCTCATGAGGAGAAAATATCATATTTTCCGGCCTGGCGTCCGGGGAAAATCCCAGGGGGAGGAACAGGACGGGAGGTTGTATGTCAGGGAACTCGGAGTTTTTCCAGGAAAAAAGGAAGGGTACCGTAAATCCGGTACCCTTTCCTTCCGCAAGCGTAGGCGGCGTGGCAGCCGGTCAACGGAGGGGCTCGCTCAGCACCTTCTGGCTCACCCCCCGGCCCAGGGCCACCCGGCCGCCGTTAACCCCCACGATGACCTGGCCGCGATGATTCTGGATGATTTCCACCTCCTGGCCCAGATTGAGCCCCAGGGCCATGAGGCGGGCCCGAAGCATCCGTCCCCCATGGTAGCCGGTGATGCGCACCCGCTGCCCGGGAGAGAAGGAGGCCAGAGGTTGTCCGGCCATTTCCAGAGGATTTACCATTATGGAGTCTCCTTTTCCGGGGCCGCCGGCGGAGCTTCTGGCTCCCGGCAGGACCGGCAATAGCCTTTCACATCCAGGTGATGACTCACCACCGTGAAGCCATACTCCTGCAGCAGGCGCAGACCCAGGCAGCTTAAGCCCGGCTCGGCAAATTCCAGCACCTCGCCGCAGGCCAGGCAACGCAGGTGGTGATGCTGTTCATGACCGTAGATATGCTCGTAGTGCCAGTGGCCGTCGGTGAAGTCCACCTCCCGGATGAGGCCGCAATCGATAAACAGGGGCAAGGCCCGGTAGATGGAGGCCTTGGAGACCTTGACCCCTTTCTGCCGCAGACTGAGGTACAGGCTGTCCACATCAAAGTGCTCATGGGTGGCGAAGATCTCCGCCAGGATCAGCTCCCGTTCCGGCGTCCGCCTCAGCCCCCGCTGCCGGATATACTCCCGGAAAATCTCCAGTTCGGACTTCATGCCGGGCCAATTTTTATTGAGTTTAAATTGCTATTATAATAGACGAGGAAGGGGAAATGTCAAGTCTTCGCTGTGTTCCCTCGTGGAGGGGCGATGCCTCGTCCTGATCGTAGCCGGCCCTATCCTGAGCTTGCCGCCCTGGAAGCCCGCTTGGGACTGAGTTTTCGGGATCCGGGGCTGTTGCGGCAGGCCCTGAGGCACAGCTCCTATGCCCACGAAAACCCGGACAGCGGCCCCAGCAATGAACAATTGGAGTTTCTGGGGGATGCGGTCCTGTCCCTCACCGTCAGCCATCTGCTTCTCCGGGCCTTTCCCCGCAGTCCGGAGGGGGAGCTTTCCAAACGCCGGGCCGCCCTGGTCAACGCCCGCACCCTGGCGGCGGTGGCCCGGGGCCTCAGGCTGGGAGACTTCTTACTGTTGGGCAAGGGGGAGGAACGCCAGGGCGGGCGGGGCAAGACTTCCCTCTTGGCTGACGCCCTGGAGGCGGTGCTGGCCGCGGTCTATCTGGACCAAGGACTGGAAGCCGCCGCCGCTCTGGTGGAAACCTGGCTGGGACCCCTGCTCGCCGCCCAGGAGGACTTGGAGTTTCAGGACGCCAAGACCCGCCTGCAGGAGTGGGCCCAGGCCCGGGGACAGGCGCCCCCGGAGTATGTGGTGCTGGAGGAAAGCGGCCCCAGCCACGCCCGCAGGTTCCGGGTGGCCCTCCGGCTGGGAGGGGAAACTTTGGCGGAAGGCTGCGGCCGCAGCAAAAAGGCGGCGGAGCAGGAGGCCGCCCGTCAGGTCCTGGCGGCCCTGGCCCAGGGAAGAGGGACGCAGGTTACAGAATAGCGGCTGACCTTGGTTGCGCAGGGCGGCGGCTGGGACGCCGATGGGGGCGATTTGTCCTCTGGCCGAAAAAAAACCGGGCCGGGGAGCCTGCCCCCGGCCCGGATGATCATCCCGACGCTGCCGGTCAGTCGATCTTGCGGAAGGTCTTGCCCTTGGCGTTGCACACCGGGCAGTTCTCCGGCACGGTCTCTTCCACGGTGTAGCCGCACACCGGGCAGACGTAGATGTCCACCAGCTTTTTCTCCTCCATGGTGCGGAGGGCCTTCTCATAGAGCTGGGCGTGGACCTTCTCCACTTCGTTGGCGAAGGTAAAGGAGCGCTCCGCCTCTTTTTCCCCCTCGGCCTGGGCCTCGGCAATCATCTGGGGATACATGTGCTTGAATTCGTGAGACTCCCCGGCGATGGCCTCCTGCAGGTTCTCCTTGGTGGAGCGGATGGCCTTGAGGGCCCTGAGGTGATTGTGGGCGTGGATGGTTTCGGCCTCCGCCGCCGCCCGGAAGAGCCGGGCAATCTGGGGATACCCCTCCTGGTCGGCTTTGGCCGCAAAGGCCAGGTATTTGCGGTTGGCCTGGGATTCGCCGGCAAAGGCCGCCTTCAGATTCTCCGTGGTCTTGCTCATGCATCCTCCTCGGTTCAGCTTTCCACCAGTTTCATGGGCACGCCGCAGCAGACCAGCTGGCCGCCGCCGGCCTCCAGCACCTTCACTTTGTTGCCGCAGATCTTGCAGAGATAGATTTCATCCACTTTGGTCGGCATGGCTCCTCCTGATTAATGGTCAAGCTTTTCCTGGCATTCCCGGCATAGACCCCACAGCGTCAGGGTCTGGCTTTCCACCCGAAAGCCAGGGGGCAGGTCCCCCGGTTCCAGGGCCAGGGAGGGAAAATCCTTCTCCACGTCGTAGATGCGGCGGCAGCCCCGACAGACGAGATGGGCGTGGTTGTGCACCTGGCCGTCATAGCGCGCCACTTCATGGAGGGGATTGACCTTGATGACCAGCCCCCGCTGATGCAGAATCTCCAGGGTCTTGTAAACGGTGTTGAAGGAGATGGCGGGATGCTGCCGCCGCACCTCCTGGTAGATCTGCTCCGCGGAGGGGTGGTCACGGCGGTTCTCCAACACCGCCAGCACCGCCAGACGCTGGGGGGTGACGGAAATTTTGTGCTCCCGGAGTTTTTTGATGAGGTTTTCCATAGCTTTGATATTTATCCTTTAAGAATTATTCCTGTGATTGTCAAGTAAATAATGGGCGAAGGGTGAAAAAAACATTGGTTCATCCGGGAGGCTGGCCGGGGGGGCCCGACCGGTGCTGCGTAGCTTCTGTGAGTCAGCTGTGCCGGCCGTGCCCCCGGCAGGCCACCTCTCCTGTCAAAAGTAGTAACTGATGCCGGCCTGGAAGAGATGAACGTCGAAGGCGGGGTTGTCCTCGTAGAGTCCGGCGTTGGAGGAATGCCGGAAGCGGTAGGCCAGCACCAGACCCAGGTTGCGGGCCAGCGCCACCTCCAGGCCGCCGCCGACCTGAGGGGTGAAATTGAAGGTGTGGGGCACCGCCGGGCTGTCAAAGAACTCCCCGATCACCCCGGCCCCCCCTTCCACAAACAGGAGGACCTGCCGGCCCCAGGGGTAGGTGAGCCTGAGGAGCGGCGTGAGCCCCAGCTCCACCCCGTTTTTCTCGGCCTGGACCGCGGTGAAGATGCCCTCCAGCACGAAGGAGACCCCAAAGCCCGCCAGCCAGGTGCTGCCGGGCCGCACCAGGACCCAGCCGAAGCGGGGCAGGATCCCCACCACCCGGACGTCGGCCTCCTGGGTGTTCTTCCCGTAGACCAGGCGCAGGCCCGCCTCATGCCGCACCCCGGACCACTGAAATTGGCCGGCAGCGGAGGGAGTCTGCCACAGAGTCGTCAGCAGTAGGATGACTCCCACAGTGATGAGGCCGGCCCGAAACCAGGTCATGTCCTCCTTCCTCCCCCGAACGAGAACGTTCTCACGTGATTGTAAGAATTCTATTAACACAGCTCCCAGCCCCTGACAAGGACTAGCTTTGGGAATTCTATAAGATATTCAAGGTGATGCTGCAGGTCCTGGGGGGCGGTTCCCCTTTTTCCCAGGGGCGGCGTAACTCCAGGATGAGGCGCACCTTCCCCGGTCTCAGCGCCCGAAAGAGAAAGATGCGGTCATGGGGACCCCCCAGAAGTTCCTTGTCCCCCCGCCGGGCGGTGGTGGTCTCTAGGAGCTCAAGGCGCGCCGTGTCCAGGTCCCTGGGCTCCCAGAGATAGCCGGTGCCGCCGGGTTCGGTCAACACCAGCCTGACCAGCCCGCCGGCCTTGACGTCCCTCTCCGCGCCGCAATCCTGCTCCGTGAGTTCCAGCATGCTCCCTCCGGCCGCCAGGGCCGCGCCGGCAAGTAGAACGAGCCCCCACAACCACCTGCCCACCCATCTCAGCCCGGGGCGCCTCATCCTCTCCCCTCCCCTTCCCGGCGCGCCTGAAAATACGCCGCCAGCGCCTCGGCCAGGGCCGGGATGGTGTATTCCCGGGGTTGCACCTGGGGGGTGATGCCATATTCCCCCAGGGTGGCCGCGGTGATGGGGCCGATGGCGGCCACCACCGCTCTCCGGGCCAGCCTGATGAACCTTTCCCGGCCCACCAAAGCGGCGAAATGATGCACCGTGGCGGAGCTGGCAAAGGTGAGGATATCCACCCGCCCCTCCTCCAGGAACGGCCGGGCCTCCGCCGGAATCTCCGCCGGCGGCGCCATGCGGTAGGCCGGGACCACCTCCACCTGCACCCCCGCTTGGCGCAAAATCTCCGGCAGGGCCTCCCGGGCCTGGGCCGCCCGGGGCAGGAGGACCCGGTCCCCGGGCCGCAGGTGGGGGAGCAGGGCCTGGGCCAGCTCCTCGGCCACAAAGCTCCCTGGAATGATATCGGCCCTGAGACCCCGGCGTTCCAACGCCTGGGCGGTGGCCGGGCCGATGGCCCCCAGCCGGAGGTGCCCCACCGCCCGCAGGTCCCGGCCCTGCTCCCACAGACGCCGGAAAAAGGCCTCCACCCCGTTGGCGCTGGTGAAGATGAGCCAGTGAAAGTCCCAGAGACACGCCAAGGCCTGGTCCAGGGGGCCAAAGTCCTCCGGCGGCAGGATGACAAGGGCCGGAATCTCCAGCACCCGGGCTCCCAGCTCCGTGAGCCGCCGGGAGAGTGCCCCGGCCTGCTGGCGGGTGCGGGTCACCACCGCCACCTGGCCCCACAGGGGCCGCGTCTCCCACCACTGAAGGCGCTGCCGCAGGCCTGCCACCTCGCCCACCACCAAGATGGCCGGGGGGCTGATGCCCGCCTCCTCGGCCCGCCGGGCGATATCGGCCAGGGTGCCGGTGACGGTGCGCTGGGTGGGGAGAGTGCCCTCCTGGATGAGGGCCGCCGGGGTCTCCGGGGCGCGGCCGCCCGCCAGGAGCCTGGCGCAGTTGTCCGCCAGGTTCTTCACCCCCATGAGAAAGACCAGGGTGCCGGGAAGGCGGGCCAGCTCTGCCCAGGGAATGTCACTTTTGCCTTTGGTGGGGTCTTCATGGCCGGTGACGAAGGTCACCAGGGCGGCCAGGCCCCGGTGGGTCACCGGGATGCCGGCGTAGGCCGGGACCGCCACTGCCGAGGTCACCCCGGGCACCACCTCAAAGGGCACACCGGCCGCGGCCAAGGCCTCGGCCTCCTCCCCGCCCCGGCCGAAGACGAAGGGGTCGCCGCCCTTGAGGCGCACCACCACCGGGGCTTCGTGGGCCTTGGCCACCAGGAGGCGGTTGATCTCTTCCTGGGGCAAGGCGTGGGCCCCGGCTTTTTTGCCCACATAGATGAGATCGGCCTCCGGCGGCGCCTCTTTTAAGAGCTCCGGGCTGGCCAGCTGGTCATAGATGACCACCCGGGCCCGCCGGAGGAGCTCCTGACCTTTGACAGTGATGAGGCCGGGATCCCCGGGCCCGGCCCCCACCAGATATACTTTCCCCAGCATGGCATTATTATCAACTTAATCTTTTCCGAGTCAAAGAGTATTATTTAAAATATACGGCACCGCTACCTTATAGACGATGGCCACTCACCCGCATCCGACCGAGAAGCTGGTCTGCGCCGCCTGCGGCCGGGAGCTGGACCCCCGGCGCCACGCCGATCTGGTGTGCGACGGCCAGGTCTTCTGCGACCTGTGTCACCGGTATCCCCGGCTGCTCCTCATTCCCCGGAGCCTTAAGGAGCTGGAGGACTGGAACCGCCGCCTCTGCGCCGCCTTCGGTTTTCCGCCTCCCAGCCTGGAGCTGGAGGAATCACCGCCGGAGCCGGAACCGCAGCTTCTGCCCCTGAACGCCAAGCTCCTCATGGCCGAGGCCCATCACGGCCAGGGGCGCATCACCTTCTACCCCCCGGGCCTGCGCCTCCTCACCTTATGCCATGAGCTGGCCCACCTGATGAGCGGCCAGGACCACACCATTGCCTGGGCCCGCACCCTGGCCGCCCTGGTGGCCTGGGTCAAGGAGAGACTCCCGGAGGATTTGTACACGGCGGGCTTCACCGTACGGCTCTTGCCGCCGCGGGACTAGAGCCGGGAAAAAGTGCGCGGCGCCGGTGGCGGTTGGTCTCCAGGGCAAGTTGCCCCTGGCACCCCGGACCGAAGTTGGATATAATGAAGCCCCATACCAGAAGGAGGGCTGGAGGATGTCATTCAAAGAGCGCCTGTATCTGAGGAGTTTCCAGGAAATCAGCAAATCCCTGGGGTCCACTCTGGCGGTGAGCGAGGTCCTGGACACCATTGTGCGTCAGATCACCGAGGCCATGGGGCTCAAGGGAGCCACCATCCGCCTGGTCAACCCCAAAACCAACACCCTGGAGCTGGCCGCCTCCTTCGGGTTGAGTGAGAAGTATCTGAACAAAGGTCCGGTGGATATGGACAAAAGCATCGCCGATGCCTTGAGCGGCCGGCCGGTGGCCATTCTGGACGTGGCCAACGACCCCCGCATCCAGTATCCCCAGGAAGCCAAGGAGGAAGGCATCGCCAGCATGCTGGCCATCCCCATGGTCTCCAAGGGCAAGGTCATCGGCGTCATGCGCCTGCTCACCTCCGAGCCCCACGACTTCACCATGGATGAGGTGGATTTCGCCTGCGCCGTGGCTGACCTGGGGGCCCAGGCCATCGCCAACGCCCGGATGTACGAGGACCGCCTCCGGGAGCTCAACTTCCTCAAGGGCATGCTGGAAGTCTCCAAGGCCATCAACTCCGCCCTGGACGTGAAAAAGGTGCTCCAGCTGCTGGTGAAGACCGCCACCACCTCCCTGGACATCAAAGCCGCGGCGGTGCGCCTCCTGGACGAGAAGCGCCAGAAGATGGAGCTGGTGGCCTCGTACGGCTTGAGCGACCGCTACATCAACAAAGGGCCGGTGACCACGGACAAGTCCATCACCGAGGCCATGATGGGCAAGGCCGTGTCCATCTACGACGTGGCCAGCGACCCCCGGGCCAGCTACCCGAAGGAGCTGGCGGAGGAGGGCATCCGCTCCATCCTGTCGGTGCCCATCTCGCTCAAGGGCAAGGTCATCGGGGTCATGCGCCTCTATACCAGCGAACCCCGGGATTTCACCGACGATGAGATCACCTTCATGGCTTCCCTGGCGGAACAGGCGGCCCTGGCCATGGAAAACGCCCGCCTCTACCAGAAGCTCAAGGGCGAATACGAGGAACTCATGGGGGATCTCTACCGCTTTACCGGGTTTACCCGCACCATCTGAAAAATTCGGGGGCAGGACCCCAAAGATCCTGCCCCCTCCCTTCCGGCGGCCCCACCTCACCGCAGACTTTGGCACCCTTCAGGTCGCCTGCCGGTTTATCCGCCAGGCTGAATGGGGGAAATCCTCCAGCCACGCCAGCTTGCCGAAGAAGTCCAGACACCAGTAGCACAGGCAGCGGCCCAGGCCGGCGGGCGTGTCCCCTGCCAGACGGGCCGACATCAGCTCCGCCAGCAGGTGATACTGGCGCCGCAAGCCCTCCTTCAGGGTCACCTGCATGAGATGGGCCACGTATTCCCGGCCCAGGTGGCTGGGGAGGTTCTCCTCCTCCGCCAGATGCAGGTAATTGCAGCACAGGACCTGGCGGCCGGAGCTGTCCACCGCCAGGTTGGTGAAGGCGGGGCAAGGCACCAGGGACTCCTCGGGCTCCAGCCAGCCCTCCACCCGGATGTGCCCCCGCACCGTGCGGGCCAGACTGTGGCGCACCCAGGCCGCCAGCTTCAGCAGCTCCTCCGGCTCCGGCAGGAGCCCTTCCCGGAGCAGCCGTGGGGTAGGCTGGGGCAGGATGAAGTTGTGCTCCTGCACCCCCCACATGGCCCCCAACAGGGCCAGCTCGGTGAGCTCCCCTTCATTGAGGCGGGTGATGACGCTCTTTAAGACCCGGGGCAGGCCCTTGAGGACGCACAGGCCCAGGGCCTCCACCACCTCGTCGAAGGAGCCTTCCCCCCGGAGGGCGTCGTGCGTCCCGGCCCGGGCGCCGTCCAGGCTGAAGCAGACGCCTTTCAGGTACTCCGTCACCTCCGGCCGCAGGAGCGCCGGCAGGAGCCGCTCCCGGAAGCGCCAGCCGCTGGTGACCAGGGTGAAGGTGAAGCCGGCTGTGGCGATGAGGGCCAGGAGCTCCTCCAGGTCCTGATACAGGGCCACCTCGCCGCCGGTGAGATACACCTCCCTGATGCCCACCGCCCGGGCCTGCTCCAGAAGAGAAGCCGCCAGCTCCACCGGCAGGGAGCAGGGAGGGTCCGCCGGATTGACGCAGCAATGCCGGCAGCGGCGGATGCAGGCGTTGGTGGGCTCCAGGGTCAGGGTGAGCATGGGGCACCTGCTAGCGGCCGATTTTGGGCCACACCTTGATGAAGCCCAGTTTGTCCACCCGGGGGTCATGAGGCTGATTCTGGGAGGTGGCCTGAAGCTCCGGCTTTCTGTAGGTGGATCTCACGCCGCTGGGGTTGCTGAAGGTCAGGGGTTCCTCCGCATTGCCGGGCCGAATGAGCCCCTGGGTGGTCAGCTTGACCAGAAACCCCTGGGGCCCGGTCAGGTCATTGTCCACCCGGGAGGCGTTAACCTGAAAATACATCAGGAGATAATCCTTCATCCTGGAGTCGCTCACCCCCCGCCCATTGCCTTTGGCCAGGCCCAGCATGCCCATGAGCCCGGCCGCGGTATCGGTCTTGATCTGGTAAAAGGTCTGGTTGGTGGTATTGGTGACAAAGCCTTCATTTTCTAAGGCCACCACCTGCACTCCGTCGGCCAGCTGGTAAATCATGGTCCCCTCCGATGCGGCCTTACTTCGCCGCCTCAGTAATACAGCGCCAGTTTGAACAAGATCTGGCGGGCCGGGAAAAACTCCTGATTGAAAAAGGTGGGCTCCAAAGCGTAAAAGAAGCGGCGGTTGAACAGGTTGGTCACCTCCAGGCTCACCAGGCCCCGCTTGTGGGCCAGCTCCTTTCCCAGGCGCAGGTCCACCAGGCCGAAGAGGGTGTCATTGCGATCCTTGAGCCACTGCTGTAGCACCGAGACCCGCATGCCCGCCTGCCAGCCGGAGCGGTGCAGCCAGGAGAGCAACAGGAAGCCCCGGAGATCGGAAAAGTCCTGAAACGGCACCCCGGCGCTGAACTGGGAATAGGTGAAATTGAGGTCGGGCACCACCCGCTGGCCCACCACCCCGGTCACCAGGCCCAGGGAGGGCAGGAGGATGCGGTTGAGGGTGAAGGCGGCCCGGTAGGTCTTCCAGGTCTGCCACTGGGGCTGGCCGGTGGCGTCATTGAACCCGGGCACCGAGAAGCGGAGGGCCTCCAGTCGCAGGGCAGTGAAGGTACGGGGCCCCCATTCCGCCTCCCAGGAGAGGCCCGCCTGGCGCAGGTCGGTGCCCGATTCCACAAAGACCATCCAGGGCAGGCCGGCGGTCTCGGTGGGGAGGAGAGGCAGCGCCAGCCAGGGGCCGTGGGTCATCATATGGCGTTGCAGGCCCAGGCGCAGGGTGTGCTGGGGGGAGATCTGTAAGTTGACCCCGACCACCGGGCTCCATTGGGAGACATGGCGGGTGGTGGGGAAGCCGGCCCGGGAAATTCTGGCGTTGTCGTACATCAGCCCCAGCTCTACCAGCACCCGGGGATGCAGGCGCCAATAATCGAAGAAATAGGCGCCCTGGGAGCGTTCCGGCAGGCGGGCGTCCGTCTGAAAGGCCGTCACCCCGTCCAGGAAGGCCGCCTGCTTGGCATAATTGCGGCCGGAAAAGAGAGAGCCGCCGAAAATGAAGTTGTGTTTGCCCCAGACCAGGTTCTGCTGCAGTTGAAAATTGTGAAATTCCCGGTCATTGACGATCCGGTAGAGATTGAAGGGGAAAAGGGGGAAATCGAGGCGGAAAAAGTCCCAGCGCTGGTACGTATAGTAGGCCAGCAGGGTGGCCCGGGGGGAGAAGCGGTGCACCACCCCCAGGTCGTAGTAGCGAAAACGTTGGATGAAATGCAGATAAGGGTCGTTCTTGTAACTGTAGTCGTTGAAAAAGCTGATATCGCCGCCCTTGACGTCTGAATACTGCACCTGCCCCTGGATACTGGTCTTGACGCTGGGGTCCCATTTGATATTCACCAGGGGGGACAATTGACTGATGCGGCTGTTGGTGTCCCGGATGCCGTTATCCTCAATGAAGCGGCCCTCCACCAGCCCTCCCAGGCCGGGGCGGCCGCCATAGGCCTGGAGGTAATAATCCTGCACGGTGTTCTTCTCCCGCCAGGTGCCCACCGTGACATTGGCCAGCACCCGTTTGTAGGGCATCTCGAACATGGGGGTGTAGTTGTCATTGCGCAGGCTCTCAAAGCTGGCCTCATTGGAAGGGGCAAGAAGCCGGAACTTGATGTCCTCGGCGAATTGGGCCAGGGTGGTGACGTACGGCCCCTGGGTGCTGGTGGCATAGCTTTTGGAGAGAAAGAGGTGGGCGGAGCTGCTCAAGGGATCCCGCTTCACCGCAGTGATGGCCTTGCTGAAGGCCCAGTCCCGGAGCCCCAGCTGGTCGTAGGAGCGGGCCAGGTTGTAGTTGCGCACCGCCAGGTCCCGGTCCAGGGCCAGGCGGGTCCGGAACATGGCCACGTTGTCATTGAGGGCGATGGAGCGGTTGATCTCCTGGATGGCCTCGCCGGGCCGGTTCAGATCCGACAGGGCAATGCCCTTGTAGAGATAGGGGGTGGGGTCCTTGGGGTCCAGGGTCTTGGCGTAGTCATAGGTCTCCAGGGCCTTCCCGAAGCTGCGCACCTGGTAGAGGGCCTTGCCGAACTGGGTCTGATAGAGGGCCACCCGGGGCTCCAGCAGGGTGGCGGTGAGCATCTCCCGCACCCCCTCCGCCAGGCGCCGCTGGCGGAATTCGCAGTGGGCCAGGCCGATGTGGGGCTCCCCCAGGCTGGGGTCCCGGCGCACGGCTTCCTCAAAGTAGCGCCGGGCGCCGTCGAAATCCCGGAAGGCCAGGCGGATGAAGCCGGCCAGGCTCAGGACCTCAGCCTCCGTGGGGGCCAGGCTCAAGGCCTGGGAAATGACCCGCTGGGCCCGGTCCAGGTCGTCGCCCCCCAGCCAGGTGCGGGCCAGATAGACGTAGGCGGAGATAAAGCGGGGATCCAGTTTCAGGGCCTGGGAAAAATCGGCCCGGCCGGCCTCGGGGTCGAAAAAGGCCAGGCGCACCAGCCCCTGGGTGAAATGGGCCATGGGAGAGGAAGGGTGGCGGACCAAGGCCGCCTGAACCGCCTGGCGGGCTGCCTCTTTGTGCCCCTGGACCAGCTCCACCTGGGCCAGGAAGGCCAGGGGCAGAGCCAGGGCGGGAGACTGCCCCTGGGCGGCCTGAAACCGTTCCCGGGCCTCCTCCGGCTTGCCCAAGGTCAGGGCAAAAAAGCCCCGCATGGCGGTGAGCCGGGCGTCGGCGGGCAGGCGGCCTGCCCCGGCCTCCAAGAGGCGGTAGGCCCCGGCAGCATCCCCCTGCCGGAAGAGGGCCAAGGCCTGGCCGACAAGGCTCATGGGAGTGGGCGGGCTCACCCGGCGGAAGAGGGCGGCCGCGGTGGCGGGGTCCTGGGTCTGGAGGGCAATCCAGCCCAGGAGGGTGAGGGCCCGGGGGTCGGAGGGCTGTAGCCTGAGGGCGGCTTCGGCGGCCGTGCGGGCCGCCTCCAGCCGGCCGGCATCATAATCCGCCTGGCCCTGACTCAAGCTGACCGCCGCCGGTTCTCGGGTCTCCGTCGCGGCGGTGAGGGGCAGGTCCCGATAGCTGAAGATGCCGGAGTAGGAGAGCACCCATTGCACCGCGTCCGCCGGCCGGGCCAGGACCCGTTTGCTGGGGGCCCGGCCGGGGATGATCACCCCCTCCTCCCCCGGCCGGAGGCACATCTCCCCTTCCACATGGATGAGGCAGACCTCGCCCTCCAGCAGGATGACCCGGCCGCTGCCGTCGGGGGCCACCCGGATGGTGAACTCGGTCCCCCGGGGAGCGATGGTGAAGGCCGGGGTCTCCAGCCTGCCTTTGAAGCGCTCGTTTTTATTGTGCAGCCAGATCTGCCCCCGGGGGACTTCGTAGATGCTCTCCCCCGTTTCCACGCCCGCGGGCACGACCCCGCCGAACCGGGGGGAAGGGACCACCTGCTTCAGGAGCAGGATGGTATTGGCGTGCAGTTTGATGCGGGATTCGTCCACCAGCAGGATGGCGGCCCGGGAATCCGGCCCGGTCTGGATGGTGTCCCCCACAAACAGGTTCTGATCCGGCCGGGCCGGGGTCCAGGAGCCGCCGGCGCCGGAGAGGATCTGGACCTCCCCTTCCATGGCCACCAGCTTCCCCGCCAGGGCCGCGGCGAAGGCCGGGCCGCTACCGGTGAGGCACCAGAACGTCACGAGGACAAGGAGACTGCGACAAGGCCTTGCCATGGCGGTTCCTCCCTGAAAGGAGGTGTGCCGGGGTCCGGGCCGGCGATGAGGCAGCTTGCCACCCTGAGGAGCGGGGTGGGCGGAGAAAAGAAACGGCAACCTCTCACATCCGAAGGCCGGCTGAACCGGCGTGCAGGGGTTCCCAGACAAACCCCGTTCGGGTCAGAGGTCGGGTCCGCCTCCGGAAGGCGGGATCGAGGTGGGCGGGAACCACGCCACGCAGACGGGCGGATTCAGGGCCAGGGGCAAGGAAGCGAGGGAGCTCAGGGCCTGGCCGGGAAGGGCTCCGGGTGCGTCGGCATCTCGGGCCGGGGCAGGCTCTTTGCCAGACCTGCCTAACTAAACTTTAATATATTTGTGAAGCTTGTAAAGCGTTATTTTGCCAGCGGGGAGAATAGCCTGGAAGACCGCGTCCTCTCAGAAGATGACCCGCACGCCCCCTAAGTCCTCCACGGAGAAGCGGTGCTTTTCCTCCGGAGCGCCGATGAAGATGTTGTTTTTGGGCACCTTGAGCTCCCGGGCGATGGCCTCCACCATCTCCGGCCCGAAGGCCCCCTCCCGGGAAATGTAGTCGATCTGGAGATCCGGATAGAGCTCCCGCATCACCTTGAGGCTCTCTTTCATCTCCTCCTCTTCGGCCGGGTCAAATTCCCGATAGAGGCGCACCACGGTGATCTTGCGGCTGGATTCGTTCTGGGCGATGTAGGCGAAGGCCTTGGCCAGGCGATACAACCGCCCGCCCCGGGCAAAGAGCACCAGGCGGATGTTGGTGATAGCGGTGATCTTGTCAATGATGATGCTGCGCCAGATGAAGAGGCGCTCAAAGGCTTCATTAATGAGCAGGAGAATCCCTTTGTAAATGGGGATGCGGGCATACATGATGCCCACCACGATCACCGCAGGGATGAAATAGACCAGGAAGTAGAGGAGAAAGCGGTAATCAATGATGATGTTGCCCACGATGCCGATGGCGGTGGCCAAGGTGCCCAGGATCACGGTGCCCCAGGAAGCCCGGTAAGTGCGCTTCAGCTCCCGGCGGTTGATCTTGAGGAGGATGTTGCCGATGCCAAAGAGGGTCATGACCCCGAGAAAGGAGATGGTGTACACCCCGGCCAGGGACAGGAGCCGGCCCCGGGTAAGGTAGAGGATGGAGATGCATAAGCCCATGAAGCCCAGGATGATGCGGTGATGCGTGCCCCGCCGGTTGGTTTTCAGGAGAAACTGCGGGAAGCATTGGTCCAGGGTCATGCGGTGCACCAGGCCGGTGACGCCCACGTAGCTGGTAAGGACTGCGCCGGAAAGCACCAGGAAGGCGTCCACCACGATGAGATCATGCAGGAGCTTGCCACCCACCTGCAGACCCAGCCAGGACAAAAGATCATCCTGATGATGCCGGATGCTCTCCACCGGCATCAGCCGCAGGGCCAACAGGGCGATGAGGGGGTTGAAGACGGTGACCGCCACCCACATGTTCCGCAGGGTCTTGCGGAAGACGCCGTGCTCCTGCTGCTCCACGAAGTTGGCGGAGCTCTCAAAGCCACTCACCCCCAGAAGCGCCGCCGACACCCCCAGAAACAGGGCCGTGGGCCAATGCATCTCCCCCAGGAGGCTGAGGTTCTGCACCCAGGCGGGGGAGCTCTGGAGCACCTGGGGCAGGCTGAAGAGGATAAACAGGGTGAGGCTGGCGAGATGAATGAGAAAGATGGCCAAAGCCACCCGGGCGGACTCGGTAATCCCCAGGATGGTGAGGGCGGCAAAGATAACCAGCACCCCGGCGGTGGTCTCCAGGGCCGGCAGAAAGGGCAGGAGGTTGTCCAGGTATTCCGCCGCCGTCTTGGCGGAGAGCACCGCCGTGGCCAGATAGGACAGCAACGTGAGACAGGCGGCCAAGGCGGCGGTGAACTTACGGGTGCTGTTGAGGAGACAGTTGTAAGCCCCGCCGTTCAGGGGCAGGGCCTCCACCACCTCGGTGTAGATCTTGCGGTAGAGGTAAAGGATGCCGGCGACGATAAGGAGGGCCACCGGGGCCAGCGTTTGGGCGTACACCGTGGCGATGGCGGAGACATACAGGCAGGAGGAGGTGATGTCGTTGCCGCAGATGGCCGTGGCATACCACTGCCCCAACCGCTCCTTTTTGGCCTCCCCCTCGATGAGCTCCTTGGGGGAGGGGGCGGGAGCCGGCTCTGTCTCGATGACGGCCACGTCCACGTCGCTCATGTCTAATTATTAGCGCAGAAAGGGGGGGTTGTCGAGCTTGAGATGGCATCTGTCTGCCGGGGGCGCCCCGGAGCTTTTGCCGTTTTCTTCCCAACAACCCGGCTCCTGTCCTGCCGCGCAGGAAATCCTGGCCAGGGGCTCAGCGCCGGTCACAAATTTCTTGGCATTTGCTCACAAGGGGGGTATAGTAAAAAGCCATCCTTCCCGTCTGTGAGCCGGCACGGGGGTTTTGAAGACCCCAAGGGCTTGCCCCTTGCCGAAACGGCCGGGTTTTGCTATGTAATAAATATTATAGAATAAATAGAATAATTAGCCTTTAATTAGGAATTAGGAAAGGCAAGGGCCCATGGCAAAAGACGTCTGGAGCATCTGTTTCATGTGCACCGTGCGCTGCCCCATCCTGGTCAAGGTGGTGGACGATGATGTTGTCTGGATCCAAGGGAACCCCCACGTGCCGGGGCTGGAAGGGGCCCTGTGCGCCAAAGGGTCGGCCGGGCTGGCTTTGCTGCATGACCAGGAGCGGCCCCAGTATCCCATGATCCGCACCGGCAAACGGGGTGCCGGCCAGTGGCGGCGGGCCTCCTGGGACGAAGCCCTGGATTACACCGCGGAAAAACTCAAGGCCGTCATCGCCGCCCACGGCCCCCAGAGCGTGGTCTTCGGGGAGCGCGCCAACCTGAACACCCACATCAGCAAGACCTTCATGAAGGCCCTGGGCTCGCCCAACCATTTCACCCACGATGCCCTGTGCAAGGGCTCGGTGAACACCGCCTTCCGCAGCCTCACCGGCTACACCGACGCCGAGATGGGGATTGACTACGCCAATACCCGCTACATCGTGCTCTACGGCCGTAACATCTTCGAGTCCCTGGAGATCCGGCCCATCAACAACCTCTTGGACGCCATGGAGAAGGGCGCCAAGCTGGTGTATGTGGACCCCCGGGTGACCATCACCGCCACCAAGGCGGACCGCTATCTCATGATCCGGCCGGGCACCGATCTGGCCCTCAACTACGCCCTTATTCACACCATTCTCAAAGAGGGCCTGTATGACAAGGATTATGTCAGCCGCTGGGTGATTGGCCTGGAGGAGCTCAAGGCCTTTGTGGAGCCCTACACCCCGGCCTGGGCGGCGGAGGAGACGGGCCTCCCGGCGGAGACCATCGTCCAGATCGCCCGGGAGGCGGCCGCGGCCAAACCCCAGGTGGTCTTCCACTACGGCTACCGGGGCGCCCATCATACCAACGAGATCTACTTCCGGCGCTCCATCATCATCCTCAACGCCCTTTTGGGAAGCATCGAGGCCAAGGGCGGGCTCATCATCAAAAAGGGTCCCAAAGCCGCGGGCCGGGGCGATATCGGCAAGTACGTCAACCAGGAGTTTCCCAAGATCACCGCGCCCCGCTTTGACGGCTCCGGCGGGGCCGTCTTCCCGGTGGCGGACGCCTCCCACGGCAACCCCCAACAGTTGGCCAAGGCCATTCTGAGTCAGGACCCCTATCCCATCAAGGCGGCCATCTTCAACCGCATTGAGCCCTTGCAGTCCATCGCCGACAGCAATACCATGCGCAAGGCCCTGGACACCCTGGACCTGATCGTGGCCATTGACGTCAACTTCAGCGAAATTGCCTGGTTTGCCGACGTCATCCTGCCGGAGTCCATGTATCTGGAGCGGGCCGACTCCATCCAGCTGGCCAGCGGCCTCAAGCCCCAGCTCTTCATCCGCCGCCAGGCCGTGAGCCCCCGCTATGACACCAAGCCCTCCTGGGAGATCCTGAAGAAGCTGGCGGACCGCCTGGGCATCGGCAGCTATCTCCCCTATGAGTCCATCGAGGACATCTGGAATTTCCAGCTCCAGGACCTGGGAGTGAGCCTCACCGACTTCGACGCCAAGGGCTTTGTGGCCTTAAGCAAGGACCCCATCCTCTGGGACCGGAAGGACGGGATCAAATTCAAGACCGACTCCGGCAAGATCGAATTGGTCAGCCCTCTTTTGGAAAAGGCGGGTTTCCCCTCCTTCCCGCCCTACCAGCCGCCGGCCCGGCCGCCGGAGGGGCGCTTCCGCCTCCTGGTGGGGCGCTGCGCCGCTCACACCCACTGCTCCACCCAAAACAACCTTTATCTCAACGAGCTGGTGCCGGAAAACGAGCTCTGGATCCATCCCCAGGCGGCCGCCAAACTGGGGGTGCAGGACGGCGCCTTCGTGGAGGTGGAGTCCGCCGTGGGCCGGGGCCGCCTCAAAGCCAAGGTGACGGAGTTCATCCACCCCGAGGCGGTCTTCATGCTGCACGGCTTCGGCAAGACCGTGCCGGCCCAGACCCGGGCCTACCAGAAAGGCGCCAGCGACGCGGTGCTGCAGGAGAACCTCTCCGACATGGTGGGCGGCAGCCCGGCCTACGAGGACACCTTCATCACGGTGCGGCCGGCCAAGTGACGCCTCCCGGAGGGGCAGCCGCCACCCCCTGCCCTGCCGTGCCCATTCGTTGAGGTTTGTTCCGGGGTGGTGCTGGGAGCAAGGGAGCTGGCGGGCCTGAAGCCTCAAGCTCCCTGAGAGATGGAGGACGCATGAGTCAGTATTACTTGCTGCAGAACCAAAAACGCTGCATCGGCTGCTTAAGCTGCGAGGTGCATTGCAAGAGCAACAAGGGCCTGCCCGTGGGGCCCCGCCTGGGGCAGATCATCCCGGTGGGCCCCAAGCTGATCAACCAGCAACCTCGGCAGGCCTTTGTGTTCATGCCCTGTTTCCATTGCAGTGAGCCCTGGTGCGTGCCTGCCTGCCCCACCGGCGCCATGCGCATGCGGCCCAAGGACGGCATCGTCTACGTGGAGCAGTCCCTGTGCGTAGGCTGCAAGAGCTGCATCATCGCCTGTCCCTGGGGCGCCCCCCAGTGGAATCCGGAGACCGGCAAGGTGGTGAAGTGCGACTACTGCATGGACCGGGTGGATCAGGGCCTGGAGCCGGCCTGCGTGGCCAAGTGCGTCACTCATTGTCTGAGCTTCGGCCGGGCCGACCGCCTGGAGCAGAGCCGCCGGGAACGCTTCGCCGAGGCGGTAGCGTTTGAGCTTACCGAGATCGTGAGCGCCCGCTAAGAAGCGGTATTTATAGGAGTAAATTTTTAGCGCCAGGAGAGGCCTGAAGCTTAAGCATCTCCTGGTAGGAAACCTTGCGGAGAGGACATGGCCGCAAGGTAGTGAAGTGAGAGTATGGCTCCCAACGGCCGACATATCATGACCGTAAGCATCGCCACCTTCCCGGGCGCGGATCTCACCCCGGCCCTGGAGGTGGAGCGGGCCTTTGACGAGGAGATCCGGCGGCGCTCCCTGGATGAGCTGGGGGAGGTGACCGTCCGCCTGGTGGGCTGGCGGGGTGTGGCCGGCAAGGATGTGGTGCTGGAGATCCGGGACCGGCTGGGCTCCCACCTCTATGAGCTGGTCACCCCGGACATGGTGCCCCGGATTCTGGCCAGCCACCTCGACGACGGCCGCCCTTTGAGCCAATGGCTGGTGGGCAAGGATTTCCAGGAATTCTACGAGTCCCAGAAGCTCTACATCTCCGAGCTGGCGGGCAAGATCGACCCCGTCTCCTGGGAGGAGTACCAGGACTACGACGGCTACAAGGGCCTGCGCACCTTCTTCAGCCAGGGGTTTGATTCCTTCCTGCAGAAGGTGGTGGCGGCAGGCTTTTGCGAGTTCGGGCTCCTCACCACCCGGCCCCTGGGGCCCAAGTGGTGCGAGATCCGGGTGGAAAAGGAGCACCCCATCCTGGTGGTGAACGCCGCGCCGCCCCTGCAGGGCGCCACCCCGGAGATGTTCCTCCTGGAGGCCCTGCCCCACCAGGTGCTGGAGGGCATCTTCCTGGCCACCCAGACCCTCAAGGTGGATGAGGCGGTGGTCTATGTCCACGAGAGCGCGGAGCTGGCCGCCAGTCGCCTCCTGGAGGCCTGGAAGGCCTTTCAGGCCTCCCGTCTGTGGCCCGCCAAAGAGCCGCTGGTGCGCCTGCACGTGGTCCGGGGCCAGGGCACTTACCTCATGGACGATGAGGACCTCCTGGTCCGCAGCGTCACCGGCAGCCTGCCGCCGGACTTCTTTGAGCGCCATCCCAAACCCACCTTCCTGTGCCATAGCCTGATGGTCATCGCCTCGCTGCCCTTCATTGCCCAGCAGCCGGTGGCCTGGTTCCGCAAGCTGGGACTGGAGTGCGCCCCCGGCACCATGATCTTCCGGCTGGCCGGCGCGGTGGAGCGCCCTGGGTTTGTGGAGGTGCCCCTCACCGCCACCCTGGGACAGGTGGTGATGGAGATCGGCGGCGGCTGGCGCCACGGCCGCACCCCCAAAGGGGTGTTGGTGGGCGGCCCCACCGGCGGGCTCTTCCCCGCCTCCCTGCAGAACCTCACCCTGCACCACGAGACCATCCGGGAGATGGGGGGTTCTCTGGCCCTGGGCCTCATTGAGGCCCTGGACGAGCGCCACTGCGTGGTGGACCACGTGCGGCGCCAGCTGGCCTTCATCCTGGAGCAGCCCGGGGCCCATTGCCCGGGATGTGCGCCTCTGCTTACCGAGATCAAGACCTTGCTGGACCGGGTGGTAGACGGCAGCGGCACCCGGGAGACCATCGACGAGCTGGAGCGCCGGGCCCAGGAGCTGAAGCGCAAGGGCTCCTGCCAGATGGCCCGGCAGGCGGCCAATCCGCTGCTCACCTCCCTGGCCTACTTCCGGGACGAATACCTGGCCCACGTGGAGAATCACTACTGCGACGCCCACGTGTGCCCCAAGCTCCTCTCCGCGCCATGCCACCTGGCCTGTCCCGCGGGGATTGACATCCCCAGCTTCCTGGCCCTCATGGCCCAGGGCCGGCACAAAGAGGCCTGGGAGGTGATGCGCCAGGACAACCCCTTCCCCTGGGTGTGCGGCCTCATCTGCCCGCACCCCTGCGAGCGGGCCTGCGTGCGGGGCAACCTGGATGAGCCCATCAACATCCGCTACCTCAAGGCCTTCGCCGCCGAGTGGGTGGACAAGCACGACCAGATGGACCCTCCCGACCCGGCGCCGCCCACCGGCCGCAAGGTGGCGGTGGTGGGCTCCGGGCCCGCCGGCCTCACCTGCGCCTATTACCTGGCCCTCAGGGGCCATGCGGTCACCATTTTCGAAGCCCACGAGCAGCCTGGGGGCCTCTTGGTGGAGGCCATCCCCGACTACCGCCTGCCCCGCCACGTGGTGGGCAAGGAGATTGAGCTGGTCAAGGCCCTGGGGGTGGAGATCAAAACCGGCATCACCGTGGGCCGGGATGTCACCCTGGACGAGCTCCGGGCCCAAGGCTACGAAGCCTTTTTCCTGGGGGTGGGGGCGCATCTGGGCTATCGCCTGAAGATCGAAGGCGAAACCGACTACCCCCAGGTGATGGACGTGATCTCCTTCTTACGCCGGGTCTATCTGGGCAACCGGGAAAAACCCGCCGACAAGGTGGTGATCATCGGCGGCGGCAACGCCGCCATGGACGCGGCCCGCACGTGCCTCAGGCTGGGCTGTTCCGAGGTGCACGTCTCCTATCGCCGCACCCGGGCGGAGATGCCGGCCCATCCCGAGGAGGTGGAGCAGGCCCTGGAGGAAGGGGTCCAGATCCACTTCCTCACCATCCCCATCCGCATCGGCGGGGAGGGCAAGGTGGAATACCTGGAGTGCCTGCAAGCGGAGCTGGGCCGGCCCGACGCCAGCGGTCGGCGGCGGCCCATCCCCATCCCCGAGAGCAACTTCCGCCTGGAGGTGGGCGCGGTGATCACCGCCATCGGCCAGCAGCCGGATTTCTGCCCCTTCCCGGAGCCGCCGGTGGCCACCACCCCGTGGTGCACCATCGTCACCGAGGAGCCCACCAAGCGCACCACGGTGCCGGACATCTTCGCCGGCGGGGACGCGGTCACCGGTCCGGCGACGGTGGTGGAGGCCATCGCCCACGGCAAGCAGGCCGCCCTGGAGATTCACCATTACCTCTCCGGCGATGGCGGGCCGCCCCCCCGGGTGCGGTTCCAGAAGCGCCTGAAGCTCCCCTTTCAGGTGACGCCGGCTCCGGAGAAGCTGGCCAACCATCGCCATCCGGTGCCCATGCTGCCCCCAATGGTGCGCCGCCAGAGCTTTGAGCCGGTGGAGCTCTCCTACACCGAGGAAGAGGCCCGGGCCGAGGCCGCCCGGTGCTTGCGCTGCGACGTCTGCATCCGCTGCAGCATCTGCGAGCAGACCTGCCGGGACAAGATGAAGGTGGCGGCCTTGAAGTTTCGCCAGATCAGCGCCACCGAGCGGGTGCTGGCGGATTACCCCCGGGCGGCCCAGCGCTGCATCGCCTGCGGGGCCTGCGCCCTGGCCTGCCCCACCCAGGCCATCGAGTATGTGGAGGGCCCGGATTTCCGGGAGGTGCGGCTGTGCGGCACGGTGTTCAACCGCCTGGAGACGGAACGCTGCGCCCGCTGCGGCAAGCCCTTTGTGCCGCCCCGCTATCTGGAGTATGTCAATCATCGCATTGAAAAAATGATGGACAAGCCGGTGCTCCGGCGCCTGTGCCCGGCCTGCGCCCGGGAGCGGCGGGCGGAGGCTTTGGCGGCCCCCTTCGCCTACCTGAAATGAGGCCTGGTGAAACCGGACGGGGAAAGGGAGGATGCGGGCCTTCCCCGGGCACAGAGGTCGCTTCCGTGAACGGCCGGCTGACGGCGGCGCCGGGAAAGGCTCCCGGGGGGTCATGAGGATCGCGCCTCTCATGGCCATGCTGGTGGCGCTGGCCCTTCTTTCCGGGGAGGCGCCAGCCCAGCGGCGCTCAGGTCGCCTGGGCCCGCCAGCCGGGGCGTCCGCCGAGATCCAATATCTCCGGGAGGTGGAGCGGGGCATCTTCCGGCTCACCAATGAGGTGCGCCGCAAGGAGGGTCTGCCGGGCCTCACCTGGGACGCGGCCTTGGCCCGGGTGGCCCGGGCCCACAGCGCCGACATGCTGGTCCGGGGCTACTTCCGGCACGAAAGTCCGGAGGGCCGCACCCCTCATGAGCGGGCAAAGGACGGCACGCCCTATGCCTTGGCCGCCAGCGGGGAAAACCTCTGGGGCGCCCAGGGCGACCAGCCCCTGGACCCGGAGAGGTTGCCCCGCATCATTGTGGACACCTGGCTGGCCAGCCCCGGGCATCGGGCCAATCTGTTGAACCCGGCCTTCACGGACCTTGGCGTGGGCGTGGCGCAAAAAGGAAACGCCATCCGGGCCACCCAGGTCTTTGGTCGGCCTCGGCAATGAGCCAGGGCTTTCCCGGAGGCGCCCAGTAATACTGAGGGGCGGCGGTATAGTGAAGCCGGCCCCTGGAGCCGCTCTTCTGCGATGGGCACCTCTGGCGGAAGGTAGGCGGGGGCGGCGGTACATAGTTAATGAGGCCGGCCCCCTTCGGCCGCTCAAGAGCGGCCTTGGCCATTAATAATTTATTTGCATCCTTGTGAAATGGCCGTTGACATTTTTCTCACTATCATTATGTTTAGGTAACTTTTTCAGGGGCAGGGCGTCCTGCCGCCCTGTCCCCTGACACCCCCGCCGGGATCATTCCCGGCGTGCTTTTCCGACACCACTTCTTGGAGGTCTGGATGAAGAACAAGTATCTGGTCATGGTCACCCTGTTCGCCTGCCTGGCGTTGGTTGCGCTCCCGGCCTTGGCCCAGGAGGCAGGCAAGCCCCCGACGCCGGCGCCTGAGAGCGCCCCGCCGGCGGCGGCCCCGCAGCCCACTCCTCCTGCGCCCGCAGCCCCGGCACCCGCAGCCCCGGCGCCTGAGGCCGCCAAACCGGCCGCGCCGGCACCCGCGCCTGAGGCCGCCAAACCGGCCCCTCCGGCCCCGGCGCCGGAAGCGGCCAAACCGGCGGCCAAATTGTCCAAGCTGGAAGAGGCCATCGCCAAGACTCCCAAGGGCACCGGCAAAGGTGAGATCAACCCCAATGCCCCCAAAGGCTTCATGGGCATTCCCGGCGCTCCGAGCCATTTCTGGCTCTGGTATATCCTCTGGGGCACCTGGGTGGGTTGGATCTTCTCCTCCGTGGGCGCCTTCGGCGGCATCATGGCCGGGGTGGGCCATATTACCGTGTTCGGATTGTCGGATTACGCCGCCACCTTCAGGAAGACCAGTCCCACACTCAACAAGCTCTTGACCGACTCCATCCGCACCAGTAACCAGTATCTGGTGGGTCTCTCCGCCCTCATCTCCTCCTTCACGTACTGGCGCATGGGTCGCCTGGTGCTGCCTTTGGGCTTGTGTCTGGCCATCGGCGGGATTTTGGCCGGTTATCTGGTGCCCCTGCTCACCGTGGGCAAAATGGATGTGGGTCTTTATGTGGGCTTTTTCGGCATCGTCGTCTTTGCCGTAGCCTTTGTGCTCTTTTATGAGACCACCCCCAGGGGGATGGAGGCCCGCAAGGCGGCCCGGGCCGCGGCCAAGGCCTTTGAGGACGCCCACATCCGCAAAACCACCGAGGTGTCGGCGGAACACGCCGCCGGGGTCCGGGTCACCCACTGGAGCCCCAGCCGGATCCACTTCACCTTCTACGGGGTGGAATTCTCCTTCAACCCCATCTGGCCTCTGTTGGGCGGCTTTGTGATCAACGGCATCTCTGCCCTCATCGGCGTGGGCGGCGGCTTTCTCTACGTGCCTTTCCTCACCTCGGTGGCGGGCCTGCCCATGTTCATCGTGGCCGGCACCTCCGCCTTGGCGGTCTTGGTGGGCATGATTGTCAATATCTTCAACATGATGGTGGTCCAGAAAGTGCCGGTGGATTTCCTCCTCATCTTCACCGAGCTCATCGGCATCGCCATCGGCTCGGTGCTGGGGCCGATAACCTCCAAGAAGATCCCGGAAGTCTGGCTGAAGCGCCTCTTCGTGGTCCTGGCCCTCTACGTGGGCATCGGCTACGTCACCAAAGGCTTCCTGGGCAAGTCCTGGCTGCCGGGCATGTAGTCAGCTGAGGGGCCGGAGGAGAACTCCGGTGCCCGGGAAAGTTATGAACCGGAGAGGCCGGGCATCAGGGCCCGGCCTCTGCCATCATGAACCTGCTCCACTGACACCTTAAACCCTCATCTCTCCCGGTCATGGACATGCCGTGGCCTTTCTTGGCCCTGGATCCTTATCTCATCCGGTTCTACCGTCTCACCGGCCATACGCTGCTGGATTTTTATCTGGGCACCTTTGTCCTGGCCCTCCACGCCCTGGCCCTGGGAGAGCTGAGCCTCTGGCTGGCCCGCCGGCTGGTGGGCCGGTATCTGGAGGAGACCGCGGCCAGGGCCAAACATTATCACGACCTCTCCATCGAGGCCCTGAAAGCCGGGGACAAGGCGGCTTATGAGGCCGCCAACAAACTGGCCAACGAGGCCTTCAGCAAATCCTTTTTCCAGCAGTTGGCCCTCTCCGGGGCTTTCTTTTGGCCGGCACCCGTGGCCTTGGCTTGGATGCAATACCGCTTTTTGGGGGTGGAGATCCCCCTGCCGGGCACGGATCTCAGCGTGGGCTTCATGGGGGCCTTCATCCTCTGCTATATCCCCGCCTATTTTCTCTGGAAGCGCCTGCTGCGGAGGGCGACGAAGCGGCTCAAGACTGCGGAAATCCCCCCGCCTCCGGCGCCCGGGGAGTGAGGAAAAGCTCACCCTCCGGCCCTGGCGCCTTGCAGACCCCACCCCTTCGTGCTACCTTAAGGCCAAAGTCCTCTTAATTACAAAGCGTGGGCCGGGGATGGGACCTCGGCGTTAACGTCGCACCCTCACGGGCTTTTTGCACATCTGCGCCACAAGGAGGGAGTTATGGGCAAGGTAGCCATCAATGGCATGGGTCGCATCGGTCGGGCGGCATTGCGCATCATCATGGACACCCCCCAGTTGGAGCTGGTGGCGGTGAATGACCTCATGCCCCTGGACAACCTGGTGTATCTATTGCGCTACGACACCGTATACGGCCGCTATCACCGCAAGGTGGAGGCCATCGACGGCCAGCTGGCGGTGGACGGCAAAATCATCCGCACCTTCAATATCAAAGACCCGGCCCAACTCCCCTGGAAGGACCTGGGGGTGGACCTGGTCTTTGAGTGCACCGGCGTCTTCACCAATTACGAAGGCCTGACCAAACACCTCCAGGCCGGGGCCAAATACGCCCTCCTCTCCGCGCCTCCCAAGGATAATCTTTGCACCATCGTGCATGGCGTCACCGAGCCCGGCGGCGAGCAGGCTTTCTCCTGCGCCAGCTGCACCACCAACTGCATCGCCCCGGTGATCGAGGTGCTGGGCCGCCGCATCGGCATCAAGAAGGCCATCATGACCACCATCCACGCCTACACCTCCAGCCAGCTCATTGTGGACGGGCCGGCCAAGAAATGGGCCCGGGGCCGGGCCGGGGCCGCCAACTTTGTGCCCACCTCCACTGGCGCCGCCAAGGCGGTCACCGAAATCCTGCCGCAATACAAGGGCAAATTCGACGGCGTGGCAGTGCGGGGGCCGGTGCCCTGCGGCTCCTTGGCCGACATCACCATGCTCATGGAGCGGCCCACCACCGTGAAGGAAGTGAACGACATCCTCATCGAGGAATCGGCAACCCCCCGGTATCAAGGCATCCTGGGGGTCAGCCACGACCCTCTGGTGTCCTCCGACATCATCCAGGACCCCCGGGCCTCGGTGGTGGAACTCAGCATGACCCAGGTGGTGGACGGCGACCTGGTGAAGGTCATGACCTGGTACGATAACGAATGGGGCTACACCAACCAGATGATCCGGGAAGCCATCCGCCTGGTCGGCTGAGATATGGGGGAGGGGCCAGGGGCCGGTGGGCCCCTGCCCCTCCCCCACACCCCCACCCCAACCCCTTGATGGGGGTGGGGAGGGGAGTTTGAGGGGAGGGCGGGGGATTGGCAATCCCCAGGCCCTCCCCTCAAGTCTCCAGCCCATGGAGGACACCATGCCCCGGGACTTGCCCCTGTCCAATGGCCGGTTGCTCATCTGTTTCGACCGGCACTATTGCCTCCGGGATTTGTATTTTCCCCATGTGGGGCAGGAAAATCATCTCCTGGGAGCTCGCTGCCGCCTGGGGGTGTGGGTGGGGGGGAGCTTCGCCTGGGTGGGGGAGGAGTGGCGCCGGGAACTCCTCTACGCCCCGGACACCCTGGTCACCGATGTGCGCCTCTACCATGAGGCCCTGCAGCTCCTCCTCTGCTGCCGGGATGCGGTGGATTTCCATGAAGACGTCTGGCTCAGGGAGGTGATGGTGGAAAATCTCGCCCCCCAGAAGCGGGAGGTGCGGCTGTTTTTCACCCTGGACCTGAGCATCTCCGGCAACAATGTGGGGGACACCGCGGCCTTCGATCCCAAAAGCGGAGGCCTGCTGCACTACAAGGGCGCCCGCTATTTCCTGGCCAACGCCTGGGGGGAGAGCCCTGACGGCCTGGAGCAGTTTGCCGTGGGGGAAAAGGGGGTGCCGGGGAAGGAAGGCACCTGGCGGGATGCGGAAGACGGGGTCCTCTCCGGCAATCCCATCGCCCAGGGGTCAGTGGATTCGGTTCTGGGGGTGAGCCTCAGGGTGCCGGGGATGGACCGGCGCTCCGCCTACTTCTGGCTGGCCGCCGGGGAGAACCGCGCCGAGGTGCAGCGCCTGGACAGCCTGGTGAAATCCCGGCACCCGGCCCGGCTCCTCAAGCGCACCGCCGATTACTGGACCCTGTGGATCAAAAAGGAATCGCCGCCCCTGGGCCTGCTGCCGCCCAAGGTGGGGGAGCTCTACCACCGCAGCCTCCTGATCCTGCGCACCCAGACCGACGCCCAGGGCGGCATCCTGGCGGGCAATGACTCGGATGTCATCCACTTCAACCGGGACACGTACTCCTATATCTGGCCCCGGGACGGCGCCCTGGTGGCCCACGCCCTGGATCTGGCCGGGCACCCCACCGCGCCCCGTAATTTTTTCCGCTTCATGGCGAAGCTGGTGGAACCCGAGGGCTGCCTGCTGCACAAATACAATCCCGACGGCACCCTGGCCTCCTCCTGGCACCCGTGGTATGAGGACGGCCAGCCCCAGCTGCCCATCCAGGAGGACTCCACCGCCCTGGTGGTCTGGGCCCTGTGGCACCACTTTGTCTCCTACCGGGACCTGGATGTCATCAAGCCCCTTTACCGGCCCCTGGTGAAGAAGGCGGCGGAGTTCATGTGCGCCTTTAGGGAGCCGGAGTCCGGCCTGCCGGCCCCCTCCTATGACCTGTGGGAGGAGCGGCGGGGCATCTCCGCTTTCACGGTGGGCGCCGTCTTCGGCGGCCTCACCGCCGCCGCCCTGTTCTGCATGGTCTTTGGCGAAGAGGAGCTCTCCCAGCGCTATCGCCAGGTGGCGGCGGAAATTCGGGACGCCGCCTCCCGGCATCTCTGGCGAGAGGAGGCCGGGCGCTTCTGCCGCATGCTCAGCCGGGGGCCCGAAGGCGCCCTGATCCCGGACCTGACCCCGGACGCCAGCCTCTGGGGGCTCTTTGCCTTCGGCTTATACACCGCCGATGATCCCCGCATCGCCGCCACCCTGAGCCGGCTGCGGGAACGCCTCTGGGTGCCGGGACCGGTGGGGGGGATGGCCCGCTACGAGGGCGACCCCTACCATCGGGTGAGTCCGGAGGGCCCGGGCAACCCCTGGTTCATCTGCACCCTGTGGCTGGCTGATTATCTCCTGGAGCGGGGGGATGCGGCGGGGGAAGAGGAGGCCCTGGGAATCCTCTCCTGGGTGGCCGACCATGCCCTGCCCTCGGGGGTGCTGGCGGAGCAGCTCCATCCGCTGACCGGGGAGCCCCTGTCGGTTTCACCCCTCACCTGGAGCCACGCCACCTATGTCACCACCGTGCACCGCCTCCTCAAGCGCCGGGCCAGAACTGTCGCCCTGCCGGAGGCCCCCACCGCCTATGCCCCGTACTTGCGCCCCGAGGACTGGATCGAGCGTCTGTATGCTCAGACCTGCGACTCCATCCACGGGCTGTGCAGAATTTAGGGGGCCTCAAAAAGGTGGGTAAAGCTGGTTGACCTCTTGGAAATGGGTCACCAGGACAAAACGCTCCACCGTCACCACGAGGAGGGCGCAGCCGGGCTGGGCCACGAACTCCCTTAGATACGGGTGTTTCCCGAGATATAGCTCCAAGTGCGGCTGGCGTTCCCGGCCGATGAGCTCCCGGGCCCGGCCCAGAATGGTGACCGCCGCCGCGTCACGAAAATCCTCCGGCCGGTTGGCCCGACTGTCCACCAACAGCGCCACCCGGGGGTCGGCCAACAGATTGGCGAATTTGTGCGTGTCCCGCCGGGTGGCAAAGACCACCTGACGCAAATCCGCCGTGGCGGCAAAAGCCATGAGATTGGCATAGGGCTGCCCCTGACTCTGGGTGGCCAACACCGCCAAGGGCTGCGTGCGCAACAGACCTCGGATCACCTCCAGCAATTTTTCCCGCTCCGCCATTGTTTCCCCTCTCTAATCCTGACCACAACCTGCCTTGGGATACCAGAATTGTTATAATGAGCAAGTGGGAAAGGGGGCCAGGGGTCACGGACCCCTGCCCCCTCTCCCACCCCTCTCCCCCAACCCCTTATGGGGGGTTGGGAGAGGAGTTTGAGGGGAGGGCGGGGGGCCTGCGGTCCCCCGGCCCTCCCCTCAAAAATCTTTCAGAGACGCTCACATATGCTTCACCCGGAAGCGGCGGTGTCGGGCAAGGCGGTGGTGGTGCGGCGGTATTTCGGCGCCATTGCCCGGCGTTATGATCTGGCCAATGATATTCTGAGTTTCGGGGTGCAGCGGGCCTGGAAGCGGCGGGCAGTGCGCTGCCTTCAGCTTCAGCCCGGGGATCGGGTGGCCGACCTGTGTGGCGGCACCGGGGATCTGGCGCTGTTGGCGGCGCCCCGGGTGGCCCCTCATGGCCGGGTTTATCTCATTGATTTCTCCCGGGAGATGCTGCTGGTGGGCCGGGAGAAGGTGAGGGCTGCGGGCCTTGGGGACCTCATCCACCCCATTCAGGGCGACGTCCTGCACCTCGCCCTGCCGGATGAGAGCCTGAACGGGGTCATTGTGGGTTTCGGGGTGCGCAACCTCACGGACATGGCCCAGGGCTTCCGGGAGATGCACCGGGTCCTGAAACCCGGGGGCCGCCTGGTCTGCTTGGAGTTCTCCCATCCCACCCCGACCTGGTTTGCCCGCCTGTATGAGCTCTATTCCCGCTTTCTCATCCCCCTGGCCGGCAAAATCATCGCCGGCAACGCCGCCGCCTATGCCTACCTTACCACCTCCATCCGGGCCTTCCCCCGCGCTCCGGAGCTGGCCGCCCTCCTCACCGCAATCGGCTTCCGCCAGGTCACCTGGATCCCCCTTACCCGGGGCATCGCCGTGATTCATGTGGGGGTAAAGAGTGCGGCCGCTTCCGGCGGGCCCCAGGAGCCGGCGGGGTAGAACTGAAGCAGCTTCGCCGGATCGGGGCAGGTTTCACAGGCCCGGATGAGGGGGTCCAGATACTGCCAGGCCAGCTCCACCGCGTCCTGCCGCCAGAAGAGCATCTGATCCCCCTGGATGACGTCTAGGAGGGATTTTTCATAGGCCTCCAGGATGGGCCCCCGGTAGTTCTGGTAGTAAGGGAATTCCATGGTGACCTGGCGCAGGCACACCAGGGCCCCGGGGTTTTTGGTCTCAAAGGTGAGGGTGATGGCCTCCTCGGGGTGGATGCCGATGATGAGGCGGTTGGGCTGGATGGGTCCCAGGTGCACGTTGCGGAAAAGGGAATGGGGCACCTCCCGGAATTGGATGACGATGCGGGTGATCTTTCTGGCCAGGCGCTTGCCGGAGAGGAGATAAAACGGCACCCCCTGCCAGCGCCAGTTGTCCAGGTGGACGCGCAGGAGGGCGAAGGTGGGGGTGAGGGAGTCAGGGCTTACTCCCGGTTCCTCCCGGTAGCCGGGTACGCGCCGGCCATTGATCTCGCCGGCGGTGTATTGGCCCAGGATCACCGTGCCCGGGGCCAGGGGCATTTCCAGGGGCTTGAGGGAGCGGAAGACCTTGGCTTTTTCATCCCGGACCCGCTGAGATTCGAAGAGGGACGGTGGCTCCATGGCGATGAGGGCCAGGAGCTGGAGCATATGATTCTGGAACATGTCCCGCAGCACCCCGGTCTCCTCGTAGAAGGAAGCCCGCTGCTCCACCCCCAGGGTCTCGGCGGCAATGATGGCCACCTGCTCGATGTAGTGGCGGTGCCAGAGGGGTTCAAAGATGGTGTTGGCGAACCGGAAGATGAGAACGTTTTGCACCGTCTCCTTGGCCATGTAGTGGTCGATGCGGAAGATCTGCTCTTCGCTGAAGCCCTGGCGCAGGGTGCGGTTGAGCTCCACGGCGCTTATGAGGTCCCGGCCGAAGGGCTTCTCCACCACGATGCGGGCCCAGCCCTGGCCCCGCACCCGCTGCTCGGACATCCCTGCCTGGTGCAGGAGGAGGGCCACCTCCTGATACAGGGACGGGGGCACGGCCAGGTAGAAAATGCGGTTCCCCTGGGTGTGGTGTTCCCTTTCCAGCCCCTGGAGGAAGTTGTTCAGGAGCACATAGCTGGCCAGGGAGGAGTAGTCAAAAGGAAGATAGTGCAGGTGCGGGGCGAAATTCTCCCAGGCAGCGCGGTCCCCCTGCCCGGCCTCCGGCAGTTTCTCCCAGACGGCGGCCCGGAAGGAGTCGCTGGTGAACTCCGTGCGGGCGCAGCCCACCACCAGGAAGCGTGGGGGCAGGGCGCCTTGGCGGAAGAGGGAAAAGAGGGCGGGCAGGAGCTTGCGACCGGCCAGATCGCCGGAGGCGCCGAAAATCACCACGGTGCAGGGGTCCAAAGGGCCGGTGAAGAGGCAGGCCTCTGCCGGCAGACCCAGATCCGGGGCCTGGGCCTGGACAGTGGCGACGGGCAAGGGTCCGTCCCGGGAATCAGCCGCCGCCATGTGTCCCCCCTGACCCGGGGTTTCCGGCCCGGCGACCGTGGCGGGCCAGGGCCTCTCTCAAAAAGCGGACATTCTCCCGGATATCGTGCTCATTGAAGATGCCGGAGCCGGAGACGATGACATCGGCGCCGGCCTGGGCGATGGCCGCGATGGTGTCCCGGTGCACCCCGCCGTCCACCTCCAGGAGCACCTTAAGGCCCTGTTCATCAATCATCTGCCGCAGGCGCCGGATCTTGGGGAGGGTGGCGGGGATGAACTTCTGGCCGCTGAAGCCCGGATTGACGGTCATGAGGAGCACCATGTCCACTTCGGGGAGGATGACATCCAGGGTGCTCAGGGAGGTGGCGGGGTTGAGGGTGACGGTGGCTTTGGCCCCCAGCTCCCGGATGCGGGCCACCTGCCGCTCCAGGTGCACCGCCGCCTCCACGTGGATCCCCAGCCAGTCGGCGCCGGCGTCCACGTAGGCCTCCAGATACTGCTCGGGGTTGCTGATCATCAGGTGCACATCCAACGGCAGGCGGGTGTACTTGCGGATGGCCTTCACCACCGGCACGCCGATGGTGAGGTTGGGGACGAAGTGGCCGTCCATGACGTCCACGTGGATCCAGTCCACTCCGGCCTCTTCGGCCCGGTGGATCTCCTCCGCCAGGCGGCCGAAGTCGGCAGAGAGGATGGAGGCGGAAATGAGATGTTTCATGCCCGTTCCTTCGTTGATGCAAATGCGGTGGGGCGGGACTTTCTCCGGCTACAGCAGCGCCGCGGCCTCCTGATCCGCCAGCCAGCGGATCTCCCCGGCCGGCGGCCGGAGGAGATGCACCGGCGAGGCGGCCATCGCCTCCTCGCCTGTCAGCACCGCCCGCAGGGTTTGGGCCTTGTCCCGGCCGGTCACCAGAAAGACCACTAACCGGCTCAGGTTCAGGACTTCCGGGGTAAGGGTGAGGCGCCGGAAGCTCTCCCCGGGGCGGGCCACCGCCGCCACCCAGGCTCCCGCCGGCGGCGTCAGGCCGGGAAAGAGGGAGGCGGTGTGGCCGTCGGCCCCCAGCCCCAGAAGCGCCAGGTCAAAGCCCCAGGCCCGCCCCTGAAATATGCGCTGGAGCAAAGCCTCGTAGCGGCGGGCTTCCTCTTCCGGATTGTGTTCACAGGCCAGGCGGTGCACCTGGGCCGCCGGCAGCGGCACCCGGGACAGGAGCTTCTCCTCTGCCAGCCGGTAGTTGCTTAACGGATCATCCGGCGGCACGCAGCGCTCATCGCCGAAGAAGATCTCCACCTTCCCCCAATCTATCTGCTCCCGAAAAGGGGATTTGGCCAGCCGGGCATAGGTGCGGGCCGGGGTGCGGCCGCCGGCCAGGGCCCACAAAAAGTGCCCCCGAGCGCGGATGGCCGCCATCGCCTGGGCCGCAATGAGGGCGGCCGCGGCCTCGCTTAAGGCGTCCTCATCTGGGAAAACCTCCATCTCGGCGGGCTTAAGGCCCGGCAGGCCCTCGTCCCTTGCCCCCGGCCCGGACATGCCGCCCCCTCCCCTTCCCTCACTCCTCCCAGTGGGTGTGAAAGCTCCCCGGGCGGTCCAGGCGTTCGTAGGTGTGGGCCCCGAAGTAATCCCGCTGCGCCTGGATGAGGTTGGCGGGCAGCCAAGGGCTGCGGAAGGCGTCGTAGTAGGCCAGGGAGACCATGAAGGCCGGCGCCGGCAGACCCCAGGACACAGCCTGGCGCACCACCGCCCGCCAGTCCGCCTCACAGGCCTGCACCATCTCCCCCAGATGGGGGTCCAAAAGCAGGTTGGGGAGGTCCGAGCGGATCTGCAGGGCGCTCCGGATGTCCTCCAACAGGCGGGCCCGGATGATGCAACCGCCCCGCCAGACCCGGGCCACCGCCTCCAGGTTGACCCCGAAGTGATAGGCCAGGGAGGCCTGCCGGATCTGGGCCAGCCCCTGGGCATAGGAGACCACCATGGCGGCGAAGAAGGCATTCTCCAGCCGGCGCAGGAATTCCTCCCGATCCACTTGTTCCTGAGGCACAGGGGCCCCCAGCAGGCGGGCGATCTCCTGGCGTTCCTCCCGATGGGCGGAGAGATCCCGCATGGTCACCGCCACATCAATGGTGGGGGTGGGCACCATGAGGTCCATGGCGTCCCAGGAGGACCACTTGCCGGTGCCTTTGGCCCCGGCGGCATCCAAAATCAGCTCCACCAGGGGCTGGCCGGTGAGGTCGTCCTGTTTTTGAAAGATTTTAGCGGTGATTTCCACCAGGAAGGATTGCAGGCGGCCCTGCTGCCAGGTGTCAAACACCTGGGCCAACTCCGGGGCGGTAAGGCCCACCCCCCGCTTGAGCAGGTCATAGCACTCCGCCAAGAGCTGCATGAGGGCATATTCGATGCCGTTATGCACCATCTTGACGTAATGGCCGGCGGCGCCGGTGCCAAGATAGGTGACGCAGGGCTCACCGTTCACCTGGGCGGCAATGGCGGTGAGGAAAGGCTCCACCCGATCATAGCCCTTGCGGGAGCCCCCGGGCATGAGGCTGGGGCCGAAACGGGCGCCCTTCTCCCCCCCTGAGACACCCAGCCCCAGATAAAGCAAGCCCTTTTTGGCCAGGATGCGCTCCCGGCGGGCGGTGTCGGTGAAGTGGGAGTTGCCGCCATCGATGACCAGGTCCCCGGCCTCCAGCAGGGGCAGGAGTTCCCGGAGCATCTGGTCCACCGGCGGTCCGGCCTTGACCATGAGGAGCAGCGCCCGGGGCTTGCGGAGCAGCCCCACGAATTCCTTCAGGTCGTAGGCCCCCCGGATGCGGCGGCCGGCAGCCTCCCCCGCCAGAAACTCCCGGGTTTTGTCCTGCGTGCGGTTGTACACCGCCACCTGGACGCCATGATCATCCAGATTGAGGGCCAAATTGCGGCCCATGACGCCCAGGCCCGCCACCCCGATCTCACAGCCCTGGTAGAGCATGCCATCTCCCCCGGAAATTTCTGCGCCTGGCCCTGATGCTCCCGGCTCTCCGGCTCCTGCCGCCAGGCACCGACCGTCCTTCGCCCCCCTCACTCAGGGAGGCCCGTATCGTCCTCTGGAAGCGGCGCGGCCTCCAGGATCTGCCGGGCCCGGAAGGCATCCGCGGCGTCCACCAGGAGCCGGACCCCGCGGATGGCCTGCAAAGGAGGATAGGCGCCTCCGGCGTCATCGGCCAAAATCAGGCAGTCAATGCCCTCCTGGGCCAGGAGCTGGGCTGCCATCTCCGCCAGCAGGCGGCTGGGGAAGACCTCCAGCACCACCGCTTCGTCCCGCATGGTCACTTTCCGCCTGTGGCCACGGGCAGCTCCGGCCGGGAGGCCCACTCGCTCCAGCCGGCGTCGTAATATTTGACATGGCGATACCCCAGCAGGCGCTTGAGGACAAAGAAGGTCTGGCTGGCCTGGTGGCCGGTGCGGCAATGGACAATCACCGGCGCCTCTTTGTCCAGGAGCAGGCGGGCATAAGCCGCGGCCAGTTCCGCCGCCGGCTTGAAGAAGACGCCCTCGGGGCCCGCCACCACGTCGTCGCTGTAGGGCCGGTTTTTGGCCCCGGGAATGTGGCCGGCCCGGGCCTCCTCGGACTGTTCACCCCGGAAGTATTCCGCCGGCCGCACGTCCAGGATCAGGGGCCGCCCCTTTTGGCTGGCCTCCAGCACGGTGCGGGCGTCCACGGTGAAATTATCGGCGCCGGGATGGACGGGATAGTAGCTGGGAGGGGCAGCCGCCGGCAGGGCGGTGGTGAGGGGGCGCTTCTCCTGCAGCCATTTGCCCATGCCGCCCTGCAGGATGGCATAGCGCTGATGGCCCAGGCGCTCCGCCGCCATGCCCACCAGGGTGGCGTCATGCATCTTTTCCCCCGGCACCAGCACCACCAGGTCCCGGGGAGTAACTCCCAGGAGAGAAAAGTGACCTGCCAGGAGTTCCGCCGGCAGGAGCATGGAGGAGATGCCCCCCACCACCCCCCGGAGGCTGTCGTAATTCAAATAGACGGAGCCGGGGATATGCCCGGTGTTATATTCCGGTTGAGTGCGCAGATCGATGATCTTCAGCCAGGGTTTGCCCAGGTGCCGGGCCAGCCACTCCGTTTCGATGAGGCCGGGAAGCGGCGCCGGCATCTCCGCCGGCTCCGGCCCGGCCGCCGCCGGCGCGGCCAGAAAGAAGGCCCGCCAGGCGTTGATGCGGGCAACCTTTTCCGGATTCAGGGGCTCGTCCCGCAAGGAGGCGGGCTTGAGCACCCGCTCCCGAAAGCCTGTGAGGCCCTCGCTTAGGAGATAGACGTTGCGGAAGCCCTGGCGGGCCAGGGAATCCCGGGCCTGGGCGGCATGGGTCATGCCCCCGGAGTAGAGCACGATCCGGCCTCGGTTTTTATACGGCGCCAGCACCTCATGCACCCTGGACAGCGGCGCATGGAGGGCTCCCCGGATATGGAAGGCCTGGTATTCCGCCTCGCTGCGCACATCCGCCACCACCAGACCCGGCTCCCGGGCCAGGAGGCGGTCGGCCAGTTCCTCCGGCTCGAGATGGTCGCCCCCGGCCTCGATCTGGGTCAGGAGGGTCGCCTCCTGCGGCGGCCCCGCGGCAACCATGGGTGCGGTGCCCACAGGAGCCACCAGGTAGGCCACCGCCGCGGCCAGGAGGAGAGCACCGCTGAAGGTGGGCAGGAAGCGGCCGCTCAGGAGATGGCCTCCCACCCCCCGGCGATGTTCCAGGATTTCACACCCCCAGAAGACCAAAACCGCCAAAAGGCTGACATAAAAGGCGGCGGCCCCCTGACTCAGGCCCAGGTGCGGGTAGAGGAAATCCACCCCCGCTTCGCCCCAGGCGGCCAGGGGCTTAAGCCAAGGGTAGAGCTCGTTATAGAGGAGGCAGCCGATGACGCCTCCCATCAGGAACAGCAGGGCATCCAGCTTGCCGGAGGCCGCGCCCACCGCCGCAGTGCCCGGGCACCAGCCGCCCATGGCAAAGCCGGTCCCCAAAATGAGGCCCCCCAGCAGGTGAGCGCCATAGACGGTGGGCAGATAAAAGAGCTGGTCCGTTGGCAAAAGCCCGCTGCCGGTGAGGAGAATGATGCCGATCAAGGCGGTGACCAGGGCGGTGAACATCACCTTGATGACCGCCAGGTCGTCCAGATAAAAGACGGCGGCCAGGCGCCGGGAGCTGCCGAAGCCCGCCCGCTCCAGGGCCACCCCGAAGAGCACCCCAATCACCAAGGCGGCGGCCCAGGCCGCGGGACTGTCCAGCCGGTCGGTGCCGTAGAAGGTGCTAAGCATACCATTGCCCCCTGAAAAACCGGGCCACCGCAAAGCCGGCGACAAACAGGGCGGCCATGAAGATGAGGCTGCCGGTGAGGAGCAGCGCCCCGCCGCTCAAGGCCTGGCCGGAGGTGCAGCCCTGCGCCAACCGGCTGGCGAAGCCCACCAGCACCCCGCCGGCGAGGGCCAGGAAGGCCCGCTTCCCCGGCGGACAGCCGGGGCCCCGCTCCAGACCGGGCTGAAGCCGCCCCGCGGCCACGGCGGAGAGAAAGCCCCCCACCAGGATCCCCAGGAACATGAAGACCAGGTAGTAGGAGAGGTAATGAGGCGCCCAGGCTCCGAAATAGGCGCTGGCCTGGGTGTGGGCCGGGGCCACCAGGTGGGAGAGGGCCGCGGCCAGGCGGGCCAAGGCGCCGGAGGCCCCCAGCCCCGCGCCCAAAACCGCATAGGAGGCCACCAGCACCAGCCCCAGAAACACCCCGGCCAGATACGGGTTCATGGGAGGTTTGCCGGAATCGCTCATCTCAGCACCCTGCAGGCTTTTTCCGGGGCGGGGTCGGGGGAGCCGGAGCCGCCGGGGCGGCGGGCCCAGGCTCCGGAGGGCGCGCCGCCGGAGGTGCAGCCCCCGAGGGCGGGCCGCCGCTCACCGAGGGGAATTCCACCTCGCTCCAGTAAGCCGCCAGGCCCCCGTGCAGCACCTTGATGGGCCGGGTAGTCTTCTGGCTCAAAATACCGCCCACCGCCATGGCTACACTGCCGTCCCGGTCCACGAGGATGAGGGCCCCCGGCCGGGTGGGCAGGCCCGGATCTTTCAGCAATTCTTCGATGGTCACATTGCGGGCGCCGGGCAGGTGGTAATCCGCGAAAGCCGCCGGCGGCCGGATGTCCACCAGCTCAAAGGTGCCGGGCAGATCCACCAGGAGGCGTTTCAGCTCCACCGGCGCCAGGCGCTCCGGCAGCCTGAGGTCCCGAGGGACCGGCGGCGGCGCACTGGGGCCGGCGGGGGCCGGGCTCGCCGTCGCCGCCGCGGCAGTCAGCTTGGCCGTCTCCGGCCCGAAGGTGGGGAGCCCTGCGGCGATCCAGGCTTCGCTGCCGCCATCCAGGCTGGCCACCTGTTTGAAGCCCAGGCGCTGCAGCACTCCGGCGGCCAGGCTGGACCGGTAGGCGGAGTTGCACACCGTCACCACCGGCTGTTCCGGGTCCAGCTTCAGGGGGGCCAGCTCCGCCAGGCGGTCCAGAGGCAGGTTGACCACCGGCCCGATGCGCAGGGCCTGCCATTCCTGGGGCAGGCGCACATCCACGATGACAGGCCCCTCCCCCTTTTGCATCCGGGCATGCAGCTCCTGCGGGGGGATCAGCCCGGTTTTGACCTGGGGCAGCTTGGCTTGGCGCCATTCTTCCCAATTCAGCCCCTGCACCACATAGCCGATGCGGTGCAGGCGCCGCCAAGCCTCCCGCACCTCTTCCGGGGAGCCCGTCACCACCACCCGGCTGCCCCAGGGGACCATGGTGCCCACCCAGGTTTCCAGGCGGCCGCGCACGCCGATGTTGAGGGCATTGGGAAGGTGGCCGGCGGCGTACTCCTTGGCGTCCCTGAGGTCCACCACCTGAAACTCCTTGGGGTCTGTGAGCACCGGCTCCGGCTTGAGGAGGACCGGCCCGGCCTGCCAGTTGACCGGCTCGGGGCCCTTTTTGTTCAGGGCGGCGTTGTGGCGGAAATACTGCGGCGCGGTAGGCAGCCCCTCCAGCACTGCGGCGATGAACTCACTTTTGCTGCGGTATTTCAGATACGGATTGACCTGCTTCTGGACCCCCAAAGTGGAGGTGGGCTCATCGCTCAGGTGCAC
Source organism: Desulfobaccales bacterium (assembly GCA_037481655.1). Taxonomy (NCBI): domain Bacteria; kingdom Pseudomonadati; phylum Thermodesulfobacteriota; class Desulfobaccia; order Desulfobaccales; species Desulfobaccales bacterium. The sequence goes on from JBBFLF010000006.1 coordinate 50,017, forward strand.
CCCGCACAAGGAGCCGGCCCCATGCGCCGGGAAGAGGGCCAGGTGGTCCGGCAGCTTAGAGAGCTTCTGCCACCAGGTGTCATAGAGCATCCCCGCCAAGGCGGCGGCCGAGAGCGTCCCGCCCATGAGGTCCGGCCGGCCCACGCTGCCGATGAAGAGCGTATCCCCGGTGAGCAGCAGATGCGGCTCCTGGGGCTTGCCCTTGTTGGCCACCAGCCCGCACAGGCCCTCCGGGGTGTGCCCCGGGGTCTCCAGGATCTTCACCACCGCCTCCCCCACTTTGATGGTGTCGCCTTCTTTCAGGGGCTTGTGCGGGAAAGCGGCCCCGGCCTGGGCGCTCACATAGACGGGGCAGCCGGTGGCCTTGGCCAGCTCCAGGTGGCCGGCCACAAAATCGGCGTGGTTGTGGGTGAGAAAGACCCCGGTGAGTTTCACCCCTTCTTTCTTACACCATTCCAGGTAGGCGTCCACGTCCCGGCCGGGGTCCACCGCCAAGGCTTCCTTGCCGCTCACCAGGAGATAAGAATAGTGAGACAGAACTGCCAGATTGAACTGCACCAGGCGGTAGCCGGGGTAGGAATAGACCTGGACGATCTGGTAGGTGGCGGCGGTATCGGCATGGCTGGCAGATTCCGCATCCTTGAGGGCCGCGGCACCGGCAGAAAACGGCCCCAGGATCACAACCCCTAATATGATCATGGCCAGATAGAGACAGCAACGGCTTCGCACGTCTCTTTTCTCCTCCATGGGCCGGCAGGACCGGCTTCTTTGGTCCTAGGGGCCCTGAGAAAATTGTCGGGTAAATCATCACCAGAGGGGCTCTCCCCGGTCTGCCCGGAAAGCCCCACAGGCCATCGCTCTGGGCTTTTGCCTTTTTTTATCTTATAACCGGGAGAAATTCCACCCTCTTGTTGGAGACCTGCGGATGCGTTACCTGGATATGACGCCTTATCGCCCCTTCCGGGAGATGGCCCGCACCTGTGAGACGCGGCCCATCCGGGAGAAACGGGTTAAGTGGGTGCGGCCGGAGCCGCGGCTGAGCCGGGACGGCCGCTTCCTGGCGCGGCTGCTGCGCCGGCAGGAGCTGACCGCCGCGGCGGAGCTCTGGCGCACCGCCTATCCGGAGCTTTACGGCTCGGTGCATGATTTTCTGCTGTTCCCCGAGGAGTGCGAAGCCCGGGTGGCCCTGGAAGACACCTGGCAGGATGATGCTCTCCACAAGCCCTGCCTCATGCTGGTGGCGGAAGAAAAAGCCACCGGCCGACTGGCGGCGGCCACCCTGATGACCAAGACGGACCGCAACCTGCAGATCGAGTTCAGCTTTGCCGCCACCCACCCGGAGTTTCGCCGTCGGGGGCTGATGTATCTGTTAGGGGAGATGATGCACCGCCTGGCCGAGGCCTCGGAAGCGGAGTATCTCACCACCTTCCTGGAGACCTGGCACACCATCACCCAGACCTCCATCCTGAAGTACGGCGGCGGCTGGCAGGTGGCGGGTATCTTCCCCGGCGCCTTCACCCGCTGGGCCGGCGGCCAGGAGGAGTATCGCGGCTGCGTGGTGTATCTCTACAAGTTCATCGGGAAGGGCGAGCGTTATGCCACCCGGCCGGAGGAGTGGCACCTGCACCCGAAGCTGGCGCGGCTGTGGCAGGTCCTGGAGGAGATCAATAAAGAAGGGGATTGAGACATCAAGCCGACCCTGGATCCTTCGCCTTACCGGCCAGGGATTCGTGACGATTCGGAGAGCAAGGCGATGCGGGTTGGGGGCTGCTCCTGAAATTTCCTCTTCCCTTGGAAATTAGTGAAGATCAGAGATATGCCCCCGCGCTGGCCTCAGGAGCTCCTTCCTAGCCTTGCGAGCTGAGGTCAGAAAGGATGACACTCCCCCTCGCCCCCCTCAGCGCTTTTCAGGCCACCGACGCGGCAAGGCCCCGGCGCATCTGCTCCGCCTGGGCGGTGAGCTCTTGGGAGGCGGAGCTGGTCTCCTGGGCACTGGCGGCCACCTGCTGCATGACCTGGTTAATGTCCCCCATGGCCCGGTTGATCTCCTGAATCCGGGCCCGCTGCTCTCCGGAGGCCTGGCTGATGACGGAGAAGAGCTCCGACACCAGTTTGGCATCATCGCCCATGCGGTAAAATTCCTTCAGAGACGCCTCCACCAGCTCCCAGCCGTCCTGGATGGCCCGCAGGCTGTCGCCGATGAGGCTCTCAGTCTCCTTGGCCGAGGCGGCGCTGCGCTGCGCCAGGTGGCGCACTTCGGTGGCCACCACGGCAAAACCATCCCCGGCTTCTCCGGCCCGGGCCGCCTCCACAGCGGCGTTGAGGGCCAGGAGGTTGGTCTGGAAGGCGATCTCATCGATGGCCTTGACGATGGCGGCCATCTTCTCGCCGGTTTCCCTTAGGCGGGCGATGGTGTCCTTGGTGCTGCGGAGCAGCTTGTGGCTGCTTTTCATGGAGGCCCGGGAATTGTCCACCAGCCGGGCGGCCTCCTGGGTATTGCCGGCATTCTGCTGAATGAGGGAGGTGATCTCGGCCACCGCCGCGGCGGCCTGTTCCAGGGAGGCGGCCTGTTTTTGGGCTCCCACGGCCAGGTGTTCGCTGGCCGCGGCCACCTGCCGGGAGGCGGCCGCCACCTGCTCGGCGCTGGCCCACCACTCTTCTTCGCGGCGATGCAGATGACGGGCCGCCTGCCGCACCGACCAGCCGCCCCAAGCCCCCAGCAGCATCGCCAGCAGGAGAGCGAGGAGGGGAAACTGCATCCGGGCCTCCGTCGCAATTTCCTGAAGCTCCTTTAATGGCCCCGCTCCCGCACCGGTTCCGGTTTCCGGGGCCATGGCTGCCAGCGCCGCCAACCGGCTGAACCACCACCAGCCCGCCAGCGTGAGGAGGATGAGCGCCCCCAGACTCAGCCCCAGAATGAGAAACAGATTACGAGAAATGCGCCTCCGGGTCATGTTCCTCTCCCTCCCCCCCTCCTCCCCATCGGGTGATTAAAAGAAAAACTCAAGGCGATTTCAGGCGATCACCGCAAAAAAGGCGGGAAGATGCGTGGGAAATGGGGCAGGCTAAAGTGACCCTACCAGAGCTGCACCCCGATGCTGGCCCCGGGGCTGAGTCAACTTAAGACTGGCGGCCTGGCCAGGGAGCAATCCCCGGGGTTCTCCAGGCCCGGACGCCCCGGTGCCCTGCTGCGATGGTAAAATCGGAAGATTCTGCGAGAAAGCCGTGCGCCAGAGAAGGGGTGACAGAGCCTTTCCTCAGTTATGCCTCGCCTGAGCCGGGATTTTCAGGAGAGGCTGAGGACCCGGGCCAGCTCCTGGCTGAAGGTGTGGATGCGGTAGGGTTTGCGGATGACCCCTTTAAAGCCGTACTCCTGATAATGGGTCAGGATGGGGTCATCGGCGTAACCGCTGGAGACGATGGCCCGGGCCTCCGGATCCATGGTCAGCAGCCGGCGGATGGCTTCCTTGCCTCCCAGCCCCCCGGGGATGGTGAGGTCCATGATCACCACATCAAAGGGGCGGCCGGCGTGGTGGGCAGTGGCATACAACTTGAGGGCTTCCTCGCCGTCGGCGGCGAAATCGGCCTCATAGCCCAAGTGGGTGAGAATCTTGCCGGCCACGCTGCGCACCATCTCGTCGTCGTCCATGACCAGGACCCGGCCCTGCCCCGGGATGGGCTCCGCCGGGGAACGGAGGCGGGGCAGCGGGGCCTCCTGCTCCGAGGCCGGCAGATAGAGGTGAAACTCCGTGCCTTGCCCCACCTGGGAGGCCACCGTCATGTAGCCGCCGTGATTCTTGATGATGGAGTAAGCGGTGGCCAGCCCCAGGCCGCTCCCTTTCTGCTTGGTGGAAAAATAGGGATCGAAGATCTTGGCAAGGTGGGCGTGGGGGATGCCCACCCCCTGATCCTTCACCGTGATCCGGATATACTCGCCTTCCGGCAAGGGCAGGCCGCTATCCGGGGTGAGGCGGAGGTTGTCGCCGGTCACCCAAATGGTGCCCCCCTGGGGCATGGCCTGGACGGCGTTGAGGATGAGATTCTGGATGACCTGGCTGAACTGGGCCGGGTCCACCTCCGCCGGCTTCAGGTCCGGGGCCAGGTCAAAGGCCACCCGGGCGGGGGACCCCCGGCAGGTGAAGTTGGCGCTCTCCCGGATGATCTCCGGCAGGGAGGCCACCTCTTTCACCGGCGCCCCGCCTTTGGCAAAGGTGAGGAGCTGCTGCACCAGGTCCCGGGCTCGCAGGGCCGCCCGCTCCGCCTCCGCCAGCCGGGGGAGAAGGAGTTCCTGGTCCTGGTGGGCGATCATGGCCAAGGAGAGGTTCCCCAGGATGCCGGTGAGGATGTTGTTGAAATCGTGGGCAATACCGCCGGCCAGGATACTTAAAGAGGAGAGCTTCTCAATCTTGCGGAATTCCGCCTCCAATTGTTTGCGCACGGTGATATCCTGAAAGACCAGGACCACTCCGTCCACCTGGCCGCCCCGGTCCACAATGGGCGCGGCGGTGGCGGAGATATTCAGGGCCGGCCCCTCCCGGGGCACGAGCAGGGCATGGTTGGGGAGCCTCAGAGGCCGGCCGGTGCGGATCACTTCCAGGACCGGGTCCACCCCGGCGCCGTTTTGGTCCTCCCCGAGACAGAAGACCCGGGTGGCCGGCAGGCCCTTGGCCTCGACCTGGGTCCAGCCGGTGAGGCGTTCCGCCACATCGTTCATGAGCACGATGCGCCCCAGGGTATCGGTGGCGATCACCCCGTCGCCGATGGAGCGCAAGGTCACCGCCAGGCGCTCCTTTTCGGTGGCCAGCTGCTCTTCGATCTTTTTCTGGGCGCTGATATCGAAGCAGACGCCGATGACGTGGTCGATGCGCCCGTCGGCATCCAGGATGATCTGTCCCCGGGCCTGGACCCACACCAAGTGCCCCTCCCGGTGGCGGATGCGGTAGGAGCGCACATAGGAGCGGTCCTTTTTGAGGGCCTCCAGAAAGAGGCGCCGGGCTTCGGGCAGATCCTCGGGGAGGATAAGGTCGCACCATTTCAGGCGGCCGGAGGTGAAGTCCTCCCGGGGATAGCCGGTGAGCTTCTCCACCTGGTCATCGAAGACCTCGATGCGCCAGTCGGCATGGCCCCGGAAGACCACCCCGGGGATGCTGCCCACCAGGAGGCGGTAATTCTCTTCGCTGCGGCGCAGGGCCTCCTCGGATCGGCGCCGGGCGGTGATGTCCACCACCTGCTTCACCACCAGGGTCACCTGGCCCTGCTCATCAGTGACGGGGAAGGCCCGGATCTCCAGGTGGCGGCCGTCGGCGGCGATGACCTCCTGGACCTGCATGCGCCCCTGGGCAAAGACCTCCTGCACCAGGCAGGGGTTGCAAGGCTCCGGACGCTGGGCAAACAACTGGTGGCACAACGCCTGGGGGAGAGGCTCCGGGCCGGGAAAGCCGGGCCGCCAGTTGCTCATCACCACCTTGAGATCCCGGTCCAGAACCACGATGAGATCGTGAAAGGCATTGAAAGTGGCGGTCAGAAGCTGATGGTAGGTCTCCCGTTCGCTTTCTGCCTGGCGCCGGGCGGTGATGTCCAGGATGACCCCCTGGAGCGCCAGGGGTCTGCCGTCCACATCGGTGATGAGGCGGGCTTCGTCCCGGAGCCAGACCACCCGGTGGTCTGCCGTGAGCATGCGGTATTCCGCCGCAAAGGGAGTGCCCTCCGCCTGGCAGCGGGCCATTTCCGCCAGCACCCACTCACGGTCCTCCGGGTGCAGCCGCCGGCGCCAGAGATCCGGATCCTGCTCATAATCGGACCAGGAGAAGCCCAGGATGGTCTGGGCCTGGGGGCTGAAAAAGAGCTTGGCGGTGAAGTCGTCGGCCCGGGCGGTGTAGGTGATGGCCGGGATCTGCTCCACCAGGGTGCGGTAGCGCAGCTCCGAGCGCCTCAGGGCCTCCTCCGCCTCCCGGCGCCGGGAAATATCCGCCACCAACAGCAGAGCCTGCTGAAACCGCCCGGCGTCATCCGTCAGCCGTTTGCCGGTGAGGGCCACGGGGAGGTGCCGGCCGTCCCGGCAGGCCAGGGTCAGCTCCACCTCGGCGATCTCGCTGCCTTGCTTCAGGGCAAAAAAGACCTTTTCAAAGACCGGCACCGACTCGGGGGTGAGGAAGGTGCCGAACCAGCGGTCCAGGACCTCGTCCCGGGAATAACCGGTCAAATCCAGCCAGGTCTGGTTGACATCCAGGAAACGGCCGTCGGCATCCAGGGTCTGGTAGGCCAAGGGCGCCCGGTCATAGAGGAGGCGGAAGCGCTCCCGGCTCTGGCGCAAGGCCTCCTCGGTGCGGCGCTGGCCGGTGAGGTTTTCCACCAGAACCAGGCCTGCCACCGGGGTTCCGGCCTCATCCCGCACCAGACTGAGGCTCACCCGGACAAAGATCGTCTGGTGATCGGCCCGGAGGTAGCGCGTTTCCACCTGCTGGAAATCTTCCTGGGTGCGGTTTAAGGCCTCAAACAGGCTGCGGCAGGTCTCGAGGAGCACTCCGCCGGGGTCCAGCATCTCTTGGCAGGCGGGGTTGGCCTCCATGACTTCGCCGGTGGCGGAGAGGAGGGCCACCCCTAAGGCGGGGAGGGAGAATACCGCCCTAAGCCGGGCTTCGGCCTCCCGGCTGTGAGTGAGGGCGTGGCGGAGGGGCGTGATGTCAACGGCCCAGACGGCCACCAGCCGGCTCTCGGGGGACTCTCCGAAGAGGGGGATGGCCTCTACCCTGACCCAGCGGATCTCCCGGGCGGGGGTGAGGAGGCGCATCTCCCCGGAGACGGGGCGGCCCTGGAGGAGCTCCTCCCAGCCCTGCCGGACCCGGCCCCGATCGTCGGGGTGCACCGCCTCCCAGGCATGGCCCGGGTCCATGAGCAGGCTGTCCCGGGGCCGTCCCATCAGTCGGCTCGCCGCCGGGGTGAGGCACACGGTCCGGGGGCCGGACTCCGTCACGGCCACCAGCCACAGGCAGGTGTCCCCCTGCTCCAGCCACGGGAGCCACTGGTCCAGGACGCGGAGGCTGTCCGGGAATCTTTCCATAAGTTGCCGCCTCAGGACCGATTGCGGCCGTCCGGACGGATTTAGAACCTTTAGTTCTTAAAATTTTTTATCCTTATCGGCGGGCTCTTGCCTTAAACTTTAGCAAGCCCCCTGAGGCGGGCCTTCTGCCGGCATATAAAGTAAACAGCTGCGGAAGAAATTTTCACTACCGGGAATCCTCATAAACAACTCAGGAGAATGGAGATGCGGCTTTTCCGTCTGGGCCTGGCGGTTCTGGTTCTCTGGGCAAATCTGCTCTCACCCGCCCTCGGGGCGAGACTCCACCCGGAGTCCTGGTATCAGCGCCTCTGGTGCCGGGAACACCAGGGCCAACAGGAGTATCGCCTGCCGGACAAAACCCGCTGTGACTGTCTGACCAAGACCCATGCAGTGGAATTCGATTTCGCCCCCAAATGGGCCGAAGCCATCGGCCAGGCCCTCTATTACAGCCTGCAGACGGGGAAAAGGGCCGGCATCGTCCTCATTCTGGAAAAGGAGACGGACTATAAATATTGGCTGCGCCTCAACACCACCATCCAGCATTTCCATCTGCCCATTGATACCTGGATGATGACCCCGCACGACCGCTGAGGTGGCCCACTTCCTGCTCCCCCTTTGTCTGGTGATGGGATACAATCAGCGTATCGGCAGAGGTCATGGGGCGGGTGCCGACGTCCTGCGGCGATAATGAGCTGAAAGCAGGGCTTGTTGCCCCACCCCTTGCCACGAAGGGGGCCGAATTTCAGGACTAATTGGCCGATGGGTGGGAGAAAAGAGAAAGGGAAACGGGGGATTTGAGCTGCCCGGTGCCGGGGACGAGAGTTTGCCCGGCTCCCGCACCGCTATCGGGTGATGGCGGCATCTTACGCCGCACTCCGGAGAGACTCATGGAATATCTCCTGCTGTTGGGCACTTTGGGGAAAAGCCTGCTGAGCGAAGCCACCTCGGCGCTGCACACGGCCTTCTATCGCTTTTTTGATTATCCCCACCTGGTATTTGTGGCCGCCGTGGCGGTGGTGGCTCTGGCCATCTGGCTCATGCGCCTGAAGTAATCCCGCGCTCCGTCTGGCTGCAAAAGCCCCGGGAGGCCTCCGTGACCCGAGGAGGTCCCCGGGAAGTCTCACCCCCGGATGGGCCGGGCATCCGGAAGGTATGCGGTCGCAGAGGGACTGTGATGCGTTCCTGCCTTTGAGGCCCGTAAGCCCTTTCCCGCTTTTTCCTTCAAACCCCGCCGCAAACCTGCTACAATGGTGATGTTTAGACCTGTTGGGGTGCAGAAGCCTCATGCCCGGACCCTGGGAATCCCATATCTGCCCCGGTTGCGCCTGCCTGTGCGATGACATCGACCTGGTGGAGAGCGAGGGAGGGCTTCTGGCGCAGAATGTCTGCGCCTGGGGGGCCGCCAAATTCCTGGGGGCCAAGAAATTCCACCCGGGGCAGCCCCGGCGCCGCCTCACCGCGCCTTTCATCCGGCACGGGGGTCGGCGGCAGGAAGTGAGCCAGGCGGCGGCCCTGGCCGAAGCGGCGGAGCTTTTGGCCCGAGCCCGGGGGCCGGTGGTCTTCGGGCTCACCGCCTGCGGCTCCCGGGCCCAGGAGGCGGCCCTGTCGCTGGCCCGGCGCCTCCGGGCCCGGCTGGAGCCGGCGGACCTGAACCTGATGGCCCCCTATTACCAGGCTCTCCTCAGCGAAGAGATCCACCACGCCACCCTGGACTCTCTCCGGGATGAGGCTGACACAGTTCTTTATTGGGGGGCCAATCCCTTGCATGCCTGCCCCCGGCACCTGACCCGTTATGCCCTCTTTGCCCGGGGCCGCTTTACCGAGCGGGGGGCCGAGGACCGGCGGCTGGCCGCGGTGGATGTCCATCGCACCGAGATGGCCCGCTTCTGCCAGGTCTTTGTCAAGGTGGCTCCGGGCCGGGACCTGGAGCTTATCCGGGCGGTGCATGACCTGGTGAACGGCGGGAGCGCCGCCGCGACCGTCAAAGGGGCAAGCCGCCTGGCGGACTTCCTGCGCCAGGGGGAGGTGGGGGTGATCTTCGCCGGCCGGGGCCTGGCCTACGGCGAGGAGGGCACCCAGCGCTTCGCCGCCCTGGCCGCTTTGGTCCGGGCCCTCAGGCCCGAACGGCGCTTCTTCCTTTTCCCCTTCGCCAGCGACTTCAACAGCGCCGGCCTGTACCACCTGCTCCTCACTCACTTAGGGAGCCCTTTCGCGCCGGATTTCGGGTCAGGAGACCTCCCGGTCTTCCAGACGCAGCCGGTGGATTGGGAGGAGGCGGACGCCATCCTGGTCACCGGCGCCGATCTTTTCTGGCTGCTCCCGGAGGAGACCCGCCGGGAGCTTGCCCGCCGCCAGGTGCCGGTGGTGGCCATCGGGCCCTGGGAGGACCGCACCATGGCCCGGGCCACGGTGGGTCTGCCCGCGGCCCTGGAGGGCCTGGAGGTGGAGGAGATTGCCTACCGCCAGGACGGCCTGCCGGTGTTTCTTAAGGCCGTCCTGCCGGCGCCGGCCCCGGCGGCGCATCAGGTGTTGACGGACTTGCTTGAAATCTCCGCATGAGAGAGGTGTTCCATGCCTGAGGAAAAACCTAACTACCCCATTGTGGTCCTGGAGACCACCATGGGCACCATCAAACTGGAGCTGTGGCCCGACAAGGCCCCCATCACCGTGGACAACTTCCTCACCTACGTGCGGGAAGGGTTTTACGACGGCCTCATCTTCCACCGGGCAGTGCAGAATTTTGTCGTTCAGACCGGGGGCTATGAACCCGGCATGGTGTACCGGCAGCCGACGCATCCGCCCATCAAGAATGAGGCGGACAACGGGCTCCAAAATAAGCGGGGCACCCTCGCCATGGCCCGGGCCTACCCCATCAACAGCGCCGCGGCGCAGTTTTTCATCAACCTGGCGGACAACCCCAAACTGGACCACAAAGGTCCGGAGCCGGTGAATTTCGGCTACGCGGTCTTCGGCCGGGTCATCTCCGGGCTCCATCTCCTGGAGATTCTGGCCTCCAAGCCGGTGACCGTGCGGGAACAGCATCAGAACGTCCCCTATGAGGAGGAGGTCATCCTGAAGGCCTACGTGGAGGGGGAGCCGCGCTGACAGACAGCGGGCAGGGTGCCATGCGGCTCAAGATCGCGGGCGGCCGGCTCTTTGACCCCGCTTCGGGCCGGCGCGGTGAGGCAGGCGACCTCTACCTCGAGGGCGAACGGCTGGTCCCGCCCCTGGACGAGGTGGACGAGGTCCTGGAAGCCCACGGCCAGGCGGTGCTGGCCGCCGGGGTGGAGCTCTGCGCCCCCATGGCGGGCTTCGGCGGGCATCTCCTGCATCTCCGGGGGGAGGCCCTGCCGCCGACGGACACAGGAAAGCTCTACGCCCGGCTGGGGTATACCCACGTGCACGTAGGCGGCCTCACCTTCGCCACCGCCGCGGCGGTGCACCGGCAACTCTCGGCCCTGACGCTGGTGGACACCTCCGCCTCCCTGGAGGTGAACCTAAGGGAGGTGGACCTGGCCCTTCAGGACCCGGCCCGTCTGCCCGAAGTGGTGGAGACCCTTCGGCTTCTCCAGGCCCGCACCCGCACCCTGGGATTCAGCGTGGCGGAGCCGTTTGTGCGCTACCGCCAGGACTATTATGCCCACCGCACCGTGCCGGGGCCCCGGGCGCTGGAGATTCTGGCCGCGCTGGCGGCCGGATTGGGGTGCCGTCTCTTTCTGGAGGCCTCTCCCGAGCTGCTCTCCTGGCCGTTTCCGGAGCCGGCACGCTTTCATCTCTCCGGCCTCAGCCGGGGACTGGTGGGCGAGGCGGAGGCTGAAGCGGCTCGCGGGCTTCTGGCCGCCGGGGCCACCGGGGATCTGGGCCTGAGCCTGGCAGGCCCGGCCGGTCCCCCCGTTTATGTGGAGCTGGGAGGCTATGCGCCCCGGTGCCTCACCGCCCGGCCGGGAGCGGTGGAGGTGGCCCGGGCGCTGACGCTGGCCCTGGACTTCCCGGGCCAGGGGCTGGCCTTCTCCAGCCTGGGGCCGCTGTCCCGTCTGGAGCAGGATTTCCCCCGCTTCCTGGCCTGTCTCGGGAAGCCGGAGCAATGCCCCCTGCCCCTGGGAGAGGCGGCCGGTTCCCGGTGCTGGACCATCCTCGACTGGGCCTACGCCACCCGCTTCCTGCCGGCGGAGCTCCTGGGCCTGAGCGACCGGGGGCGACTCACTCCGGGCGCCCGGGCGGACATCGCCCTCTATGACCTGCCCCCGGAGGGCGGGCTTGGGAGCCTGAGCCGCTGCCGCACTCTGATTAAGGCCGGCCGGGTGGTGATCAGGGATTATGTGCTGGTGGATCCGGACGTGCCCCGACAGACGCTGTTCCGGAACCCTCCGGCGGCGGAGACGCCCCTTTTTCAGGAATTAAGCCGGGCCTACAGCTTCCGGCCGGAGACTCTTGGGGCGCTGGAGAAGCTGGGGGGCCCCTGGGCCGAGGTTTGAGTCATGCTCACGGCAGAGGAGCTCCTGGAGTTTCTGCCCCGCACGGACTGCGGCCAGTGCGGCATGACCTGCGCCGACTTTGCCGGGCTGCTCCTCAGCCGGGACCTCTCGCCTGCTGACTGTCCGGTGCTGCATGAACCGGAGTATGCCGGCTTCATCGAGGCCCTGGAGGAGCTTCTGGCCGCGGCGCCGGCCGCCCGCCGGGGCATGGCCATCGATCCCACTCGTTGCATCGGCTGCGGCATCTGCGTGGCCATGTGCGAACACCACCTGGCCCAGGTGCCCGAGGCCCGGGCCGGCCGGGGACCCAGGCTGGGCGACCGGGTGATTTTCCGGGTGGTGAACGGCCAGGTGGTGGTGGTGAATCAGGAGCAGTGCGTGCGCCTCCTGCAGGCGGCGGAAAAATGCAGCAAATGCGCGGAACACTGTCCCACCGAGGCCATTACCCTGAACTGATGAGGGTGGCCCGGTGGTATCTCAGCTTGGTGGAAGGGCATTGATGGATGTGCCCCTGAACCTGGAAGATTCTGATCCCTGGTTCCCGGAGACGGTGGCCCGGGAACCGGGCTGCGGGAATCTTTGGCGCTGCGTGGGCTGCGGCACCTGCACCGCTCTTTGCCCGGTGAGTGCCGTGCATCCGGAGTTCAGCCCCGGCCTCATCCTCCGGCAGGTGCTCCTGGGCCTGAAGGGGGAAGTGCTGGGCTCGCCGCTCCTCTGGCAGTGCGCCCGCTGTGCCCGCTGCTCCTATTACTGCCCCCAGGAGGTGCGGTTTCTGGACATCATCCAGTCCCTCCGGCGGCTGGCGGTGGCTGAGGGCTTTGTCTCTCCGGAGCTGGCCCAGGCGGTGGCGGAGGCGGACAGCCTGCTGGCCGAGCTGAGGCGGCGCACCCTGGAGCGCCTGGCTGCCCCCGGAGCGGAGAGCCTCCCCCCCCGGGAGGTGCTCACCTCTACCCTGAGGGAGATGGACCCGGGACATGAGGGGGATTAGCGGCGTCCGGAGGCGGCCGACCCGGGGCGGAGGGCGGGCATGGCGTTGATCAGCCCCCTGCCCCGGGTGGCGAGCCCCCGCATCCTGGTGGTGGGGGGCGGCATCGCCGGACTCACGGCCGCCCTGGACCTGGCGGCGCTGGGGTTTCCCGTCACCCTGGCGGAGCAGGGGCCCTCGGTGGGCGGCCTCATGGCGCAACTGGACAAGACCTTCCCCACCAACGACTGCGCCATGTGCATCCTCTCGCCCCGGATGCTGGAGGCGGCCCGCCACCCCCTCATTGAAATCCTTACCTTGACCACCCTCAGCACCTTAAGGGGGGAGCCGGGTGATTTTGTGGCCACCCTGAGCCGCCGGCCCCGGTATGTGGATCTTCAGCGTTGCTCCGGCTGCGGGGAGTGCACCCGGGTCTGTCCCCGCAGCCTGCCGGACCCCTTCAATCTGGGCTTAAGCCGGGTCAAGGCCATCCGGGTGCCCTTTCCCCAGGCCGTGCCCCAGGCGGCGGTTCTGGACCCTGGGGCTTGCCGCCACTTCCAGGGCCGGCCCTGCCGGGCCTGCGTGGAGGTCTGCCCCGCGGGCGCCGTGGACCTCTCTCAGGAGCCCGAGACCCTGGTACGGCACGTGGGCGCAGTGCTCCTCACCGGCGGCCTGTCTCCCGCTCCGGCCCAGGATTTCCCCGGGGCAAATCTCCCCGGGGTCCTCACCAGCCTCCAGTTTGAGCGCCTGCTCAGCGCCACCGGCCCCACCGGCGGCCGCCTGGTGCGCCCCGGCGACGGCGCCCCCATCCGGCGGCTGGCCTTCCTGCAGTGTATCGGCTCCCGGGAGCCGGAGCACGGCGCGCCCTTTTGCTCCTCCCACTGCTGCTTGGCCAGCCTCAAGGAGGCGGTGCTGGCCGCAGAGCTTGCCCCTCCCGGACTGGAGGCCCATATCGTGGCCATGGACCTGAGGGCCCCCGGCAAGGGCCAGGAAAGCTATCTCGAGCGGGCCCTGGCCCGGGGGATTCAGGTCCTCCGCGCCCGGGCCGGGGCGGTGGAACCCCGGCCCGACGGCGGGGTGGCAGTGCTATTCTCCGACGCCCACGGCCGCCGGCGGGAGCTGGCGGTGGACCTGGCGGTTCTGGCGGTGGGGCAGCGGCCGGCTGCGGGCTTCCCGGAGCTGGCCCGGCGGTTGGGACTCCCCCTGGGGCCGGGGCAGTATTTGCTCCCCACCGGCGTGGAGCCCTGGGAGACCCCCCGGCCGGGCATCTGGGTGGCGGGGGCCGCCCGGGAGCCCGGGGACATCACCGACTCCCTCACCTCCGCCGCGGCGGGAGCCCAGTCCGCGGCCACGCTCTTGGCCTTGGCGCCCCGGTCGAGCCCCGTGGCGGCGGCAATGCCGCCCCCGGCGGCGGTCACCGCCGCTTTGCCCCGCATCGGCGTCTACTTATGCCATTGCGGCACTAATATTGCCAAAAGCATTGATCTCACCCGGCTGGCGGAGTATGTGCGGCGGCTGCCCGGCGTGGTGTGGGTGTCCGACCCCCTCTTTGCCTGCTCCGCCGACGCCACCCGGCAGTTGGCCCAGGCCATCCGGGACGAGGGCCTCACCCGGGTGGTGGTGGCCGCCTGCACCCCCCGCACCCACGAAGCCGTCTTCCGGGAGGTGCTGGCCCAGGCGGGCCTCAACCCGGGTTTCTTGTGCTTCGCCAATCTGCGGGAACAGTGCGCCTGGGTCCACCAGGGCGACCCGGAGGCGGCTTTGGAGACAGCCCGGGATTTGGTGGCCATGGCGGTGCGACGGGCCTGGGTGGTGCCGCCCATCGAGGTGCACGCCTTCCCGGTGAGTCCCCGGGCCTTGGTGATCGGGGGCGGCCCGGCGGGCCTCACCGCGGCCCTCGCCCTGGCCCACCAGGGCTTTCACACCTATGTAGTGGAGCGGGAAGCGCAGCTGGGCGGCATGGCCCGGCGCCTGGCGTACACCCTGGAGGGCACCGATCCTCGCCGCCTCCTCCAGGACCTGGAGGCCGCGGCCTATGGCCACCCTAACGTGGAGATCTTCACCGCCGCCGAGGTGGTGAGCATCTCCGGTCAGGTGGGACGCTTCCGGTCCCGGGTGCGGCGCCGCGGAGGCCAAGAGGTGTCCCTTGAACATGGCGTGGTCCTGCTGGCCACCGGCGGCCGGGAATTCCGGCCGGAGGGCCGCTTCGGCTACGGCCAGGACCCCCGGGTGCTCACGCAGCTGGAGCTGGAAGAGCGCCTGGCCGGGGAGGACCCGGAACTTGACCGGGTCTATCACCTGGTGATGTTGCAGTGCGTCGGCTCCCGGGAACCAGAGCGCCCCTGGTGCAGCCGCCTGTGTTGCTCCCATGCCCTGAAAAATGCTATCCTGCTGAAAAAGCGCCGTCCCGGGGTGGAGATCACCGTGCTCTACCGGGACCTGAGGGCGTACGGCCGCCGGGAGCTCTATTATCAGGAGGCCCGGGAGCTGGGGGTGCAGTTTCTCCCCTATGACCCCGGCCGGCCCCCGGAAGTGAGTCTGCCCCGGAAACGCCCCCTGGCCATCAGGGTATGGAATGAGCTCCTCAGCCGGGAGGTTACCCTGGCGGCGGATCTTCTGGTCCTGAGCGCCGGGGTGGAGCCCCATCCGGGCGGGACGGAGGCGGCCCGCCTGGTGGGGGTGCCTCTGGGCCCCGAGGGCTTCCTGCAGGAGGCCCATGCCAAGCTCAGGCCGGTGGAGACGGTGGTGGAGGGGGTCTTCCTGTGCGGTCTGGCCCATTCCCCCCGGAGTTTGGGCGAGGCCCTGATGCAGGCCGAAGCGGCGGCCGTGAAGGCGGCGGCCCTGCTTTCCCAGCCGGCCATCACCAGCGGCGAGCTCTATGCCCGGGTGGAGGAGGCCCACTGCCGCCGCTGCCTCACCTGCCTGGGGATCTGCCCCTACCAGGCCCTGCGCTTGGGTCCGGCCGGCCGCCCTCAGGTGGTGCTGGAGGCCTGCCGGGGCTGCGGCTTGTGCGCCACTGCCTGCCCGGCCCGGGCCATCCGGCTCAGTCGGGCCACGGAGCAGGAGATTCTGGCCCAGATCACGGCCGTCCTGGAGGCGTGAGGATATGAGCGTCCGGTCCGGCGGCTAGCCGGTCGCCCCGGGGGGAGGGAAACCACATGGTACGAGAAAGTTATTGCGGCCTCTGTGACGACTGCCAACTGGGGCACCCGGAATTCCTGAAGACCGTGCGCCAGATGCAGGAATACCTGCTCCGCTTCCGGGCCAACTGGTGGGTGCACTGCTTCCCGGCCGAGGAAGGCTTCGACTTCAACGAATTCCGCAAAGGCCTGGAGTGGTTCTTGAGCCACACCGAGTGCCCGGGGTGCAAGGGCGGCCGGGGGGTGGAGATCTGCCCCATCCGCCGCTGCGCCATGGAGCGGGGGCTGCCCCAGTGCTCCCACTGCCCGGACCTGGCCGCATGTGACAAATTCGACTTCCTGATGACGGAGTTCCCCGACGTCAAGACCAATCTGCGCCGCAAGCAGTTGAAGCTCAAGGCCCGGGAATTCCATCAGAAGCTGCAGGGTGAGAGCACCTGACCCTGCCCTCCCCCTGGTGCGCCGGATGGACCGCCTGCCGCCCCTTCGCCTGCGGGAGACTGACGCCGCCCTGGAGCTCGCCCTCCGCCTGTTCACGGAGGAGGTGCGCCTGACGCTGGACAAGGGGCGCTGCATCCGCTGCGACGTCTGCTCCGTGGTCTGCCCCCGGCAGGCGGTGCGCCTGCTGCCCGGAGAGGAGAGCCTGGAGGTGGCCATCGACCCCTGGCTCTGCGTGCTCTGCGAAGTCTGCTCCCATTTCTGCCCTGTGGGGGCCATCACCCTGACCTATAAAGGGCGGCCCAAATCGGTGCTGGCCACCCACCAGGCCCTGGCGCCCTTCTACCCCAAGGTGGAACTGGACCCGGGAAAGTGCCCGGAGCCCTGTCCGCCACTCCCCGAGGGGGAGGAGCATTGGTGCCGGGCCCAACGGAAGCTGGTGCCCAACGACCTCACCGAGTGCCCCAAAGAATGCCGCCGCTGTCTCCAAGCCTGCCCCCGCCAGGCGCTGGTGCCCGATGAGGCCAGCGGCCGGCCGCGGCCCGAGCCCGACCTATGCCTGCGCTGTCAGCGCTGTCTCACCGTCTGTGAGCAGGGGGCCTTATGTGTCACTCCCCAGTTCAAAGGCCGGGTGGAGATCGATGACCGCAAATGCCCGCCGGAGTGCCTGAAGTGCATCCATCTCTGCCCGGTGCAGGTCATTGCCCGGGAGGGTCCCCGGGTCTATCTGACCGCCGAGACCTGCAGCCTCTGCGGGGTCTGTCAGGCCATCTGCGACCAGGACGCGGTCACCCTCATCCGGGAAGAGGTGGTGGCCCGGGAAGGAAGCTACTCCCATGCCTGGGAGCAGGCGGTGGCCCGGCTGCTGGGCACCTCTGACCGCTGAGCCATGAGTGCGGACCGGCCCCGCCATCCCAGCCCCGCCGACAAGCCCCGCATCGGCTTGTACATCTGCCACTGCGGCCTCAACATTGCCGGGGTGATCTCGCCGGTGGAGCTGGCCCGCCGCGGCCAGGAGCTGCCGGAGGTGGTGGTCTGCCGGAATCAGCTTTACGCCTGCTCCGAGGCCGGGCAGCGGGAGATCGCCCAGGATATCGCCGAGCTGGGCCTCTCCCGGGTGGTGGTGGCGGCCTGCTCCCCGAGGATGCATGAGCTCACCTTCCAGCGCCTCCTCAAAGAGCAGGGCCTCAACCCCTACCTGGTGGAGATGGTGAATATCCGGGAGCACTGCACCTGGGTGCATGCCCTGGAGCCGGAGGAGGCCCAAGCCAAGGCCTGGGAGCTCATCCTCATGGGGCTGGCCAAGGTGCGGCTGGCCCAACCCCTGGCGGAGCGGCAGGTGCCGGTGACCCGCCGGGCCCTGGTTGTGGGAGGCGGCCCCGCCGGGCTTAAGGCGGCCCTGGAGATGGCCCAGGCGGGCCATGAGGTGGTCCTGGCAGAACGCCGCCCGGTCCTGGGAGGTCTGGCGGCCCGTTGGCACCGCACCTTTCCTAGCGGCCGCCACGCCGCCACCCTGCTGGGGCCACTCATGGCCGGCGTCAGCCGTCACCCCCGTATCCGGGTCCTTACCGACACCGAGATCGTGGACTTCGGGGGCTATGTGGGCAATTACCACGTGCGCCTGAGGCGCCATTTGCCCTGGGTGAGCGCCGCCTGCGACCGCTGCGGCGCCTGCCTGGAGGCCTGCCCCGTCACCCGGCCGGATGACTTCCAGGCCGGCATGGCGGAGCGGCGGGCCATCTGGCTCCCCTCCCCTGCCCTCTTCCCTCCCGTGGCGGTGGTTGACCGGGAGGCCTGCGACCGCTGCGGCGCCTGTGTGTCCGCCTGCCCGCAGGGGGCCATTGAATTGGAGGCCGGCGTTGCCGAGGAGGAGCTCACGGTGGGCGCAGTGGTGGTGGCCACCGGCGCGGTGCCCTATGACCCGGCAATGGAGCCGGGCTCGCCTTGGCCCCTCGCCCCCCAGATCCTCACCACCGCGGCCCTGGAGCGCCTGCTGGCCCCGGACGGCCCCAGCGGCGGGCAGGTGCTGCCGCCGGGGCTGGCGGCTGAGCCCCGGGAGATCGCCTTTGTCTTGTGCGTCGGTTCCCGGGAGGAGGAGGGCTTCCGGTCCTGCTCCCGCATCTGCTGCAGCATTGCCCTCAAGCAGGCCCTGGAGCTGAAAAAGCGCCTTCCCCAGGCCCGCATCCGCATTTATTACCGGGATATCCGCACGCCCAAGCCCGCCGGGGAGGTCCTCTATGCTGCGGCCCGGGAGGCGGGGGTGATTTTCCTGCGCGGGCAGGTGACGGAGGTGGTGCCGGAGGCCACCGGCAAGGTCCTGATTCGCGCTGAGAACGAAATTTTCCAGCGACCCACCACCGACCGGGTGGACCTGGCGGTGCTGGCGGTGGGCTTACGGCCCGGAGACGGCTCCGATCTGCGCCAGATCCTCCGGCTGCCGGTGGGGCCGGACGGCTTCTTCCTGGAGGCCCACCCCAAGCTCCGGCCCCTGGAGACGGTGTTGGACGGGGTCTATCTGGCGGGCACCTGCCAGGGGCCCAAGGACCTGACGGAGACCTTCACCCAGGCCACCGCCGCGGCGGGCAAGGTGATGGCCCTCTTCGCCCACGAGGCCCTCACCCTGCCCGGCCTGGTGGCGGTGGTGGACCCGGAGGCCTGTGTGGGCTGCGGGCGGTGTGTGCAGGAATGCCCGTATCAGGCCATTTATCTGGAGGGGGAAGGGGACGAGGCCGTGGCCCGGGTGGTGACTGCGGCCTGTAAAGGCTGCGGGGTGTGCGCCGGGGCCTGCCCCACCGGCGCGGCCCAGGTCCTGGGCTTCACCGACGACATGCTCCGGGCCCAGATCGACGCCGCCCTGGCCGAGGCCCCGGAACGCAAGATCCTGGCCTTCTGCTGCAACTGGTGCGCCTACGCCGGGGCGGACTTTGCCGGCACCGCCCGCCTCCCCTACCCGGCCAACGTGCGCATCCTCCGCACCCTGTGCGCCGGCCGGGTGGGGACCCGGCTGCTTTCCTATGCCCTCCGGAAGGGGGCCGGCCGGGTGCTGGTGGCCGGCTGCCATCCGCCGGGGGACTGCCACTATCTGTCAGGGAATCTTCGGGCTGCGGCCCGGGTGGCCCGCCTGCAGAAAAAGCTGGCGGCCAAGGGCGAGGACCCCCGGCGTCTGCGCCTGGCCTGGATCTCCGCCACCGAGGGCCAGGCCCTGCAGCGCCTCCTCACCGAGCTGGCCGCGGAGCTGGCCCCGGCGGCCCACCCTCACGCCGCCGGGGACGGCAAGTAAGGTTGCGCCCTCACCCTCCCGTCTCCCAAGCGTCCTCCTCAGCCCCGGTGATGCCGGATCCCCTCACGGCAAGGCGTTCACCACCGCGGTCACTGAGGCGTCGTAATACGTCTGCCAGTTCTTGCCCGGGACCAGGAGCTGCAGGAGCGCCTCGGAATTTTCCGAGCCTCCCCTGGCTTCGTGGAGGGCGTAGTTCGCCTCGATGGCTCGCCTTAAGGTAGTCAGGGCCTCCCGGGTCATCCAGGGATAGACCGGCCGGCGTCCTTTGGTGTAAAGGACGGAGGCCCAGTAAAGCAGCGCCGGATCGCAGGCCGCCTCGCTGATATTCACCTCCCGCCAGGAATCCCCCAGGGCATCGGGCACCGGCTTTTGATAATAGACGCAAGTATCCACTGCCAGCTCCACCAGCTCGTGACGGGGCGAGTCAGGCGGCACGTACTGACTGTGGGCCACCTCATCCGCAGCCAAATGCGCCCGCCAGGCGGCGGCGATCACCGGCCAGGTGGGGCGCCAGGCGGATTTCCAGCGCCAATCCTTGGGATGGGAAGCCACATAGTCCATGGCGGCGAGAAACCCCTGATCGTGCACATAATCCCGGTCGCTGGCCTGGAAAAGCAAGGTGGAGGCCAGATCCGGACCGGCGGCGGCCTCCACGAACAGGGGGAAGAGGTCGGCATCGAACGTGGCCGCAAATTTGGTCTGCACTTCCGCCTCGCCGCAGAGACTGAAATGCGTGGGCGCATCGCCCCAGGCCCGGACCTCCCCGGCCCAGGCCGCCACCATCAAAGCTGCCAGCATCACCCGGACAACCATGGCTCCCATGACTCACCTCCACTCTTCGGGGATTCCCCCGGTTTTTCCGGCCCTTTGCAACTGCAGCGTTTCTGTCAGCTGCGGCATTGACCTTTGGCAAGGGATCAGAGAGCAGTTCTTAACTCCCCCTTCGCACCCTCCCTTTTCGCCCGCTTTTGTGGGAAAGCCAGGGAGGTGGATGCAATCGGCGGCTCATGGGAGAGCAGGAATCCTCACACTCTCCTTCACCTCCCACGCTGTGGGCGCCCCCGCCTCACCTGTCCCCAGGGTAGCACATTTCCTGCCTGGCGGACCATGGTGCCCAAGAATTTCTTTCCTTGCCTCCCTCTTCCATACCGGCCACCTTTCTATCTTTCTCAAAATAAAAATTCCTTATCATTTTGACAAAAAGGCCGACCCATGGTATCAATAACCCAGGAGAAACGCATTTTCCCCTCCCAAGGATCCCATGCCGTCGGCCCCGCTGCTGTTTGACCCCCTCTACTTCGGCGACAAGCTCCTGGTGATCAACCCCGCCGGAGTCATTGGGGTGGTCACCTTATGGTCCCGGCCGGAGTATGTCCGGGACCGCTTCCAGGCAGCGGGGGTGGACCTGGACCCGGCCACCAGCCCGGTGGCGGTCTTCGGCACCCTCTACGGCAACGGCCTGCGGGAGATGCTGCGCAATCTCCTGTGGAATCCCCAGATCCAGGAGCTGTGGCTGTGCGGCCGGGATCTGTCCGGCTCCCGCACCGAGCTCCTGCATTTCTTCCGCTACGGTCTGGAGCCGGTGCCCGAAGCCGCCATCCAGTATCTCAGCGGGGACGGTCTGCCCCGGCACCCCTGGCGCATCGTGGGCACCCACCGCCTCATTGACGGTCTGGTGACCCCGGAGCACTTCCCGCGGCCGCCCCGGCTGGTGGACCTGGGATCTCCGGAGGGGGAGGGATCCTTGGAGCGCCTGCGGGCCGCCTGGGCCGCCTTCCGGCCGCCGACTACCGCGGGCTTGCGCCGGCCCGAGGCCGTACCGCCCCTGCCCCAGGTGCACATCGAGCACTTCCCCAGCAATCCCCGGGCCCACCAGGTGGTGCAGGACACCCCTCTCGAGGCCTGGCTGGAGCTGGTGTATCTCTTGCGGCGCTTCGGCCGCCGGGTCAGCTTGGCCAAAGGGGAGCGCCTGGAGCTGCAAAACGTCCGGGTGGTGGTGGAAGAGCCACAGAAAGCCACGCCGGAGCAGCTCCGGGAGCTGAATCTCGACCCGGCGCGGGTGGAGCGCTATTACCAGGACTTCCTGAAGCCCGAGCTCCCTCCGGATGCCAGCTACACCTACGGCCACCGCCTGCGCACTTACTTCGGGGTGGATGCGCCCGCGGTCCTGGCGGCCCGGCTCCAGGCCGACCCCGAGGACCGTAAGGCCTATTTCACCCTGTGGGATAACCGCCGGGACCTGTCCGGGGAAGAGAGCCGCCCCTGCCTGGTGTCGGTGTATGTCCGCAAATTCGAGGGCCGACTCACCCTCACCGCCACCTTCCGCACCCACAACGGCCTGGACGCCTGGCTCCTGAACCTGTACGGCCTCATGCGTCTGCAACGTGAGATAGCAGGGCAAGCGGGTCTGCCCTCCGGGGCCATCACCGTGTTCAGCCATTCCATCTCCTTGGACCCGAGGGAGCTGGACCGGGCCGCGGCGGTGGCCGGCAAACGCCGCTGGCGCCTGCGCCTGGACCCCATGGGCTATTTCCGCATCACCCTGGACGGGGGCGAAATCCTGGTGGAGCACCGCTTTGGGGATGCCACCCTGACGGAATACCGGGGGAAGAGCGCCGTGAGCCTGCAGCACCAGATCGCCCGGGATCTGGCCCTTTCGGATATCAACCATGCCATGTATCTGGGCCGCCAGTTGGCCCGGGCGGAGCTGGCCCTGAAAGAAGGCCGGGAATTTGTCCAGGATTGATTTCACTTGCGAGGCACGGTCATGACGCCGCGTTTCATCTACATTGACTGGGACGGGCCTTACTCTTTTGATGAGCTGGACGAGCTGGACGACCGCAGCTCGGATTACGGCATCTATCAGGTGTACGGCAACCATCCCCTCTATGGCGAGGAGGTGCTCCTGTATCTGGGCACCACCGACGAGGGCACCTTTGCCCACAAACTCCGGGGCGAACGGGAGTATTGGGAGGCGGAGCCCGAGTTTCACCCCCTAAGCCTTTACGTAGGCCGGCTGGCGGGGCTCTCCACCCCCTCCGGCGAGGTCTGGGCCCAGGAGATTGATCTCGCGGCCCGGCTCCTCATCTACGCCCATGCCCCGGCCTTCAACGGCCGGGAGGTGGGGGCCAACCCCGACGCCGACCTGGCGGATCTGCATATCATCAACTGGGGCAACTACCGGGATCTGGCGCCTGAGGTCTCCGGCGCCCGCTGGCTGTATAAATTCGAGGAGCTGCCCAGCTACAACATCTATGGCCGTCACGGCGAGTCGCACTGAGGCGGGGAAAGGGAATTGGGCGATTGTGGCTCCTTGCAGCCCGAGCCTGCCCCGCGTCTGGGAGAAGCCTCAGGAGGCCGGGGCGCCTGAAGCCTCCGGGCTCATCCTGGTGGGCACGGTGCATGGCGATCCGAAGGGCCATGCCCGGGTCCGGCACCTGCTGGAGCAGCTCCGGCCTGAGGCCGTGAGCGTGGAGATCAGCTCCTTTTCCGTGCGCTACCGGACGCGCCACGGACCCGGCTGGCAGCGCCAACTGGAGGGGGCTTTGGCCGTTTTGCCGCCCGAGGTGAAGGAACACCTGGCGGTGCGCCGCCTGGCCGCCACCGTGAGACTCCCATATGAATGGCAGGCGGCGGTGGCTTTCGGCCGCCGGCACCGGGTGCCGGTCGTGGCGGTGGACGCCAGCGCTCCGGCCCGGGAGCATCTGCCCCGATATGCCCGAAAGCTTCTCACCCCGGAGAACCTCCTCGCCTTGGCCGCCCTGCCCGATGGCCCCGTCACGGCATGGGCGGCCGGGGAATACCGCCGGGCCCGCCTGTGTGCCTGGCGGCCCTTGAGGTGGCTTCCGGGGGAAACCCTGGCGGAAGTGCAGCACCGGGAGGAGGTCATGGCCCGGCGGCTGCGGCGGCTGGCCCGCCGGTTCCGGTGCCTGGTGCACCTGGGCGGCTGGGAGCATCTGGCCCCCCGGGAGCCGGAGGGGAACCTCTTTGACCGGCTGGCGGACCTTCACCCCCGGCGCTGGCTGTTGGAGGACGTGGAGGCGCGGCCGGCCCGGCCCGCTCTCTGAGGGAGGACCTGGTATGGAGAAACGCCGCCTCACCCTGCCCGTGGCCCCGGACCGGCGCATCAGCCTGGAGCTGGCCGTGCCCCGCACCGCCTCCATGGAGGCCCTGCTGGTCTTGGCCCACGGCGCCAACAACACCATGGATCACCCCGTCATCCAGGGGGTGGCGGAGCGCCTGGCCCGGGAGGGCGTGGTCACCGCCCGCTTCAACTTCCCCTACAGCGAAGCCGGCCGCTCCCACCCGGACCCGGATCCGGTCCTGGAGGGGGTCTTCCGGCTGGTGGTGGAATACCTGAGCGAACTGGAGGAGTTCAAGGGCCTGGGGCTGTTTATCGGCGGCAAATCCATGGGAGGCCGCATCGCCGCGCAGCTGGCCGCCCAGGGCCTGGGGGTCAACGGCCTGGTGTTCCTGGGCTATCCTCTGCACCCGCCGGGCCGGCCGGAGCAGCTCCGGGACCGCCCCTTGTATGCCCTGCCCTGCCCGGTCTTATTCATCCAGGGCGCCAGCGACCCCTTCTGCCACTTCGACCGCCTGGGGCCGGTCCTGGCCAAAATCCCGGTGCGCACCGACCTGCATGTGCTGCCGGGCCTGGGGCATTCCTTTGAGTGCGGCCAGACCATCGCCCAGGACACCCTGGACGAGGTGAGCCGGGTCATCGTGGGCTGGCTGGACAGTTTGTGAGGTTGTGGGGAGGGGGCTAGGGGCCAATGGCCCTTACACCTTCCCCAAACGCACCCCCCTCCCTTATGAAGGGAGGGAGAAATTTAGGGGCTCAGGAGAGGGAGGGAGCTTACCCTTCGGGTAATTTTATGAGCGTCATTTTAGTGGTGGACGACGATGCCCCCACCCGGGAGGCCATTGCCGCGGGCTTAAAGAAACTGGGGCATGAAATCCTCATGGCGGGCAAGGGCACCGAAGCCTTAGAGGAGGTGCGCCGCCATCCGGTGGATCTGGCCATCATCGACCTGAAGCTGCCGGACATGGAAGGCACCGAGCTCTTTGCCATCCTCAGGCTGCTTCGGCCCCAGGCCATGGCCATCATGATCTCCGGACTGGCCACGGTGGAGGAGGCGGTCTCCGCCCTCAAGCGGGGCATTTATGATTTCATCACCAAAGACTTCCGCATGCATGAGCTGCGCAAGGTGGTGACCAAGGCCCTGGAGACCCAGCAGATTTTGGCGGAAAACGTCAAGCTGCGCCAGGAGCTGGCCCAGCGGGGCCCCACCGGCCGCCTCATCGGCAAAAGCCCGGCCCTGGCCAAAGTGCTGCAGCTCATCAATCAGGTGGCCCCCCTGAAAAGCACCGTGCTCCTCACCGGCGAAAGCGGCGTGGGGAAAGAGCTGGTGGCCGAAGCCATTCACCTGCTGAGCCCCCGCAAGGACAAGCCCATGATCAAGGTGAACTGCGGGGCCCTCCCTGAAGGGCTCATCGAATCGGAGCTCTTCGGCCACGAGAAGGGGGCCTTCACCGGCGCCATCCAGCAGCGCAAGGGCCGCTTCGAGCTGGCCGACGGCGGCACCATCTTCCTGGACGAAATCAGTGAGATGCCGGTGGCCACCCAGGTGAAGCTCCTCAGGGTACTCCAGGAGGGCGAGTTCGAGCGGGTGGGCGGCACCCAGACCATCAAGGTGGACGTGCGGGTCATCGCCGCCAGCAATGTGGACCTGGAGGCCGCGGTGGCCCAAGGGCGCTTCCGCAAGGACCTCTACTACCGCCTCAACGTCATCCACCTGCACATCCCGCCCTTGCGAGAGCGCTCCGAAGACATCCCCATGCTGGCCCTGCATTTCTTAGACAAATTCTGCCGGGAGAACAACCGCCCCTTGAACGGCTTTTCGCCTGCGGCCATGGCGGCTTTGAAGCGCTACTCCTGGCCGGGCAATGTCCGGGAGCTGCAGAACGTGGTGGAGCGGGCCGTGGCCCTGTGCCAGGGGAACATGGTGGAGCTTACCGACCTCCCCGATGAGATCCGGCAGCACTCCCCCGCCGATGACGTCATCACCGTGCCGGTGGGCGCCTCCATGGAGGAGATCGAGCGCCTGGCCATCGTCCAGACCCTGAAAAAGACCGGGGGCGACAAGGAGCTCACCGCCCGCCTGCTGGGCATCGGCCTGGCCACCCTGTACCGGCGCCTCAAGGAAATGGAGACCAAAGAGCCCCTGACGGAGGAGAGCTGATGGCCCATCTCACCTTTCTCGACCTCAAATTCCTGCCGGTGAAGGAGGCGGAGGCCATCATCCTCCCCATCCCTTATGAAGCCACCACCACCTATGGCGCCGGCACCCGGGAGGCCCCGGAGGCCATCCTGGCCGCCTCCCGGCAACTGGAGCTCTGGGACGAAGAGGACAACTGGGACCCCAGCGCCAAAATCGCCCTGGCCACCGCCCCGCCCCTGACGCCGGAGGCCGCCGGCCCCCAGGCCATGCTGGACAAAATCCGCAAGACCGTGCAGCCCTGGTTCTCCCAAGGGAAGACGGTCCTGGCCCTGGGCGGCGAACACACTATCACCCTGGCCCTGGTGCAGGCAGCCCAGACCAAATACCCGGACCTGCAGGTGGTGGCCCTGGACGCCCACGCCGACCTTAGGGACACCTACGACGGCAGCAAGCTCTCCCACGCCTGTGCCCTGCGCCGGGTCTATGAGCTGGGACGGCCCCTGACTCTCCTGGGCGTCAGGGCCTACTCCCAGGAAGAGCACCAGCTCATGGCCGTGGCCCCCCGGATGACGGTCTTCAAAGCCTCGGCCCTGGCCACCCCCGAAGGCTGGCAGGCCGCCCTGACCCACCTGCAAGGCCTCACCGGTCCGGTATACCTCACCTTGGACGCCGACGCCCTGGACCCCGGAGTCATCCCCGGCGTGGGCACCCCCGAACCCGGGGGCTTAACCTACCGCCAGGCGCTGGAAATCATCCGCACCCTGGGGGCCCGGGGGCCCATCATCGGCGCCGACCTGGTGGAACTCACCCCTCTCCCCGGCCAACGGGTGAGCGAATTCACCGCCGCCCGCCTGGTGTACAAAATGCTGGCGGCCATGTACCGGCAGCGCCGGTGAGGGGAGGGCCGGGGGAGCAGTGGCTCCCCCGCCCTCCCCTCACACTCCCCTCCCCACCCCCTTTAAGGGGTTGGGGGAGAGGGCTTGGGAGAGGGGGCAGGGGTCCATGACCCCTGGCCCCCTCTCCCAAATTCTCCAAAGGAATTGCCCATGCGTAGGAAGATTGAGGAGTTTCATGATGGGGCCCAGGATGGGTTGGAGCCGTTGGAGGCCCTGGATCTGAGCCGGGTGGAGGATTTTGACGACCTGTTGAGGGCGATGGGGAGGACGGCCTTTGGGGGGCGCAGTCTGGGGGAGGCGGCGGAGGTCTTCACCGCCATGGTGACGGATCCGGACTGTCTGGTGGTGGGCACCTTTTCCGGGGCCATGAGTGTGGCCAAGATGGGGCTCCTCATCTGCGACATGGTGGACCGGGGCTGGCTCAAGGTCATTATCACCACCGGCGCCTTGGTGGCCCACGGTTTCATTGAGAATCTGGGCCGGGTGCACTACAAATGCCCCGCGGATCGCGGCGATCGCACCTTGTATCTCCAGGGCTATAACCGCATCTATGACACCCTGGAGATGGAGGCCAACCTGGATTATGCCGAGGAGATCTTCCGGGGGGTGCTGGCCGGGCTGGATCTGGGGGTCACCTGGAGTTCGGAGAGCCTCTGCCGGGAGTTGGGGCGGCATCTGGCGGCCACCACCGACCAGCCGGGGTTGCTCCGCAATGCCTATCTCAAGGGTGTGCCGGTCTATATCCCGGCCTTCACCGATTCGGAGCTGGGGCTGGATGTGGCGGGCTTCAACGTGCGCCAGGGGCTGGCGGCGGGCCAGGACCTGGCCACGGCCCTGAGCCACCTGGCCTTGTCCTACAACCCCTTCCTGGATCTGGGGAGCTATGCCCGTAAGGTGCTGGGCGCCAAGCGGCTGGGCATCTTCACCGTGGGCGGCGGGGTGCCCCGCAACTGGGCTCAGCAGGTGGCCCCTTTCCTGGAGCTCCTGCACGCCCGGCTGGGTCTGGAGCTCCCCGAGGTGCGGTTCACCTATGGGGTGCGCCTCTGTCCGGAGCCGGCCCACTGGGGGGGCTTAAGCGGCTCCACCTACCGGGAGGGGGTGAGCTGGGGGAAGTTCGTGCCGCCGGAGGAGGGCGGGCGCTTTGCCGAGGTGCTGTGCGACGCCACCATCACCTGGCCTTTGCTGCTGAAGGCGGTGCAGCAGCGCCTGGAGAAGCGCCAGGCCGCCTCCGGGCCGAAGTGAGGGGGGTGGTTCCGGGCCTCCGCCCATGACCTGCAGGCAGTCAGGGCAGGCGTTCTCCCGGACCCACCCCTGAAATACCTCAGTCTTTGCCGCAGGCCACTGCGCCGCAGGTGCAGAGTTTTCCCTGCCGCCAGGCTTCTAAGCCCTCTTTCACCAGCACCGCGCCGATGACCAGGCCGATGACCGGGTCCGCCTGCCAGAAGCCAAAGAGGTAGTTGGCCCCCAGACCGATGAGCAGCGCCGCGGAGAGAAAGGCGCAGGCCAGGGTCTGGCGGGAGTCGGCCACCAGACTCCGGCTCCCCAGCTGCCGGCCGGTTCTGGCCTTCAGGTAATAGAGCAGCGGCATGGCCAGAAGGGAGAACAGGGCGATGGCAATGCCCAGGAGGGTGGGGTCCGGCGCCTCCCGGTGCCAGAGCTTTTCCCCTGACTCGTAGAGCACGTAGGCGGCCAGCAGGAAGAAGGTGAGGCCCACCAGCTTGACGGCCCGCTGCTCCCGGCGTTCCACTTCGGCCGCGGTCAAAAAGGCATGGGGGCGGAACCGCCAGATCATCACCAGGCCGGAGAGGGACTCCACGAAGCTGTCCAGGCCGAAGCCCACCAGGGCGATGCTCCCGGCCCCGGCGCCGGCCAGGACCGAAACCAGGCCCTCCAGCACATTGTAGCCCACCGTGAGGTAGGACAGGGCCAAGGCCCGACGGTTGAGGTCAGTGGTCATGGGATTGCTGCTGGGGGAGGGGGCTAAGGGGCGGTGGCCCCTTACCCCCTCCCCCAGTCCCCCACCCCCAAACCCTTGTAAGGGCTGGGGAGGGGAGCTTGAAGGGAGGGGGGAGCCGCCGCTCTCCCGGCCCTCCCCTCAAAAGCTATCTTTATGAAAGCAAATATAAGCCTTAGGGGATTAAGAGTAAACCCAGGCAGGCCCTCGCTTCACTTCTCCGCCTGGGGACCGTGGTAAATGAAGCGCTTCAGGCGGGCGAAATATTCCTTGCCCCCCACGAGGTAGGTATCGTTGTGGTGAGCGCCGGGGATGAGGTAGAGCTCCTTAGGGGCCCTGGCCGCGGCATAGACCCGATCCCCCATGGACACCGGAATGACCTCGTCGGCGGTGCCGTGAATCACCAGAACCGGCACCCGCACCGCACCGATCTTCCCCAGATTGTCGTAAGGGACCGAGGGCCGCCAGTCAAAGAGGAAAGGGGCATAGAGCCGGGCCATCTCCTGGGAGTTGGTGAAGGCCGCCTCGATGATCAGGCTGCGGCAGGGGACTTTGGTGGCCAGGTCCGTGGCCAGCGCGGTGCCCAGCGAGCGGCCGAAGAGCACGATGTCGGCGGGCGCAAAGCCCAGCTCTGCGGTGGCCGTGCGATAGGCCGCGGCAGCATCCAGATACGTCCCCTCCCGGGTGATGCGACCCTGGGAGAGGCCGTATTCCCGGTAATCGAAGATAAACACCTGCACATCCGCAAGGTCGTGCAGGAGTTTGATGTTCTCCAGGCGGTGGCTGATGTTGCCGGCATTGCCATGGAACCATAAGAAAAGGGGGCAGCCCGGTTTGGGCACCAGCCAGCCGTGCAGGCGCACCCCATCGGCAGCGGTGAACCACACTTCCTGATAGGGGAGGCCCCAGTCCGCCGGCGTGCCCTCCAGATGCGGGTCCGGGAAAAAGACGATGCCCTTTTCTGAGTATTCCAGGCTCACAAGGCCTCCCAGACAAGGGGTAGGGGGAGGGAGTTTGAGGGAGGGGGCAGGGGTCCGCGACCCCTGACCCCCTCCCTCAACTCCTCACCCCAGCCAGAATCCCACGATATAGCGCAGGGCCAGGCCGACGATGATGATTCCCAGGCCGATGCGGATGGTGGTGCCGGGGAGGAATTTTTGCAGGCGGGCGCCGATATACATGCCCAAAAAGCCGCCGAGACCGAACAGGGCCCCCAAAAGCAGGTCCGGGGCCACGGCCTGGCCGGGAAAATAGGGGGCCAGACCGTAGTAGATGGCCACTCCGGCCACCGAGGTGATGAAGGAGCCCAGCAGCGCCGCGCCGGCGATGGTGTAGATGGGGAGCTGGAAGACCGCGGCCAGAAAAGGGGCGATGATGGCGCCGCCGCCGATGCCGTAGGTGCCGCTGATGAGGCCCACCACCAGGGCCAGGATGAAGACGCCCATGGTGTTGAAGGTGAAGGTCTCCCCCAGGAAGTCATAAGAGATGTGGCGCAGACCCACCGAGCGGGTGCGCACCCGGGCGGCCTCCGGCAAGGGCGCGCCGGCCCGGTAGCCCGCCGCCTTGAGCACTTCCTGCAGCCGCACATTGACCTTGGCCTCGAACTCCTGGATGGCGGCCTTTTTGCGCTTGGCCCAGGGGGTCTGGTCCCACAGGAGCCGACCGCCGAAATACAAGAGGACCAAGCCGACAAAGAGCTTGAAATGCCGGGGGTCCGGCAGCCAGCGGATGCGGATAAGGGCCCCGGCAATGAGCCCCGGCAGGGTCCCCAAAATGGTGACTCCGGCCACCGGCCAGTTCATGCGGCCCTCCCTCAGGTAACGGTACACCCCGCTGGGAATGGCCACGATATTGAAGACCAGGTTGGTGGGGCTCACCGCCGGGCTGGAGAACCCCAGCACACTCACCTGGAAGGGCAGGAGCAAAAAGGCCCCGGAGACTCCGCCCATGGAGGTGAAGGTGGAAACCACCAGCGCCACCACCACCGGCACCAGGGGGTTGACATCCACGCCGGAAACGGGAAAATGCATGGGACCCCCAAATTTTTGTGAAATTTTTCTTATTCTATGGAGAAAAGGTTTCCCGGTGCAAGAACTTAAACCGACATGGGGAAAAATCAGTCAAGGTCGTCTTTGCCGGCCATCCCGGAGAGGTGAATCATGACCCCGGAGCAGGCCTATCAGCATCTGGTGGAGCATCATCGGGAGACCGCCTATCTGAGGGAGGCCCAGAAGCTCCTGTTTTGGGACCAGCGCACCATGCTGCCCCCCAAGGGTCATGCCCACCGGGCCCGGCAGCTTGCCGCCCTGACCCGCTTCATCCATGCCCGGGACACTGACCCCCGGGTGGGCGAGTGGCTGGCGGCGGTGGAAGGGACCCCGCTGGTGGCGGATTCCCTTTCCCCCGCGGCGGTGAATGTCCGGGAGTGGCGGCGCCGCTACGAGCAGGCGGTGCGCATCCCCCCGGAGCTGGCCACCGCCCTGGCCCAGGCCGCCTCGGAGGGCCAGACCGCCTGGGAACAGGCGAGGGCGAAAAACGACTGGCCGGGCTTTCAGCCATATCTGGAGCGCCTTTTGGGCCTCAAGCGGGAGCAGGCCGCGGCCCTGGGATATGACACCGAGCCCTATGACGCCCTGCTGGATTTATATGAGCCCGGGGAGCGGGCTCAGGCCCTGGCGCCCCTGTTTGAGGAGCTGGAGAGGGCTCTCAGGGAGCTGCTTCCCCGGGTGGCGGCGCCCTTCCGACGGGGGGACCAGGTGCTTAGGGGCACCTTTCCCCGGGAGCGCCAGGAGGCTCTGGCCCGGCAGGCCACCCAAGCCCTGGGCTATGACTTCGCCGCCGGCCGCCTGGACACCACCGCCCACCCCTTCAGCATCAACCTGGGGCTGGGGGACGCCCGCATCACCACCCGCTACGATGAGCAGTATTTCGGCTCTGCCTTTTTTGCCGCCCTGCACGAGGCGGGCCACGCCCTCTACAGCCAGGGCCTGCCGCCGGAGCATTGGGGCACCCCCCGGGGCGAGTCCGTCTCCCTGGGCATTCACGAATCCCAGTCCCGCCTGTGGGAGAACCTGGTGGGCCGCTCGCTCAGCTTTTGGCGATTCTTCCTGCCCCAGGTGCAGGCCGCCTTCCCGGAACTCAAAGGCGCGCGGCTGGAGGAGTTTTACGCCGCGGTGAACCAGGTGCGCCCTAGCCTCATCCGGGTGGAGGCCGATGAGCTCACCTATAATCTGCACATCATCTTCCGCTTCCATTTGGAGCGGGAACTAATCAACGGCGGGCTGGCCGTGGGGGACCTGCCCGGGGCCTGGAACGAGCAGGTGCGCCGCGGCCTGGACCTTGAGGTGCCCGACGACGCCCGAGGAGTGCTTCAGGACGTGCATTGGTCCGGCGGGCACTTCGGCTACTTCCCCACCTACACTTTGGGGAATCTCTACGCCGCCCAGTTTTTTGCCAAAGCCCAGGAGGAGCTGGGAGACCTGCCAGGGGCCTTTGCCCGGGGGGATTTTCCGCCGTTGCTCACCTGGCTGCGGGAAAAGATCCACAGCCAGGGTTCCACTTTCTGGCCCCGGAACCTGGTGCGGCAAGTGACCGGCGAAGATCTGAGCCCCCGGTATTTCCTAAGGTATGTGGAGGATAAATTCACCCGGGAGCCTTGACAAGGCTCAGCCCGCGGCCGGCGCCAGCAGCCCGGCCACCCAGACAAAGCTCACCTCCGAGGGCAGGCCGGGAGGGGTAAACCCCCGGGTGCGGCGCTCATCAAGCCGCCAGCCGGCCGCGGCATAGGCGGCCCAGAGCTTAGCCTCGTCGGGCTCCCTCAGACCGGCCAGGAGAAGACGGCCCCGGGGAGCGGTAAGGCGCAGGAGCTCGGAGACCTTGGCCCGGTGGACCTCGGGGTGGAGGTTGGCCGCCACCAGCTCAAAGGGGCCTTTCAGGCACTCGGTGGAGCCGTGGATGACATGCAGGCGGGAGGCCAAGCCGTTGGCCAGGGCGTTTTGCCGGGTGGCCCGCACCGCCGCCGGGGCGATGTCCACCCCCACCACTTTGGACACCCCCAGGGCCGCGGCGGCCAGTGCCAGGACCCCGCTGCCGCAGCCCACGTCCAGGAAGCTGTGGACCGGTCCGGCGGCCAAGGCGACGCTGAGCAGCTCCAGGCACAGGCGGGTGGCGGGATGGCTGGGGGGAAAGGCGCCCTCCGGGTTGATCAGGAGCACCCGCTCTCCTTCCGGGGTGCCCGCCGGCCGCCGGGTTCTCAGGCTCAGCCCGGGCCTGAGGTAGTAGCACCAGCCGGCAGCGGGGTCCGCCGCGGGGTTTGCACACATAAGAACAGGTGAAACGAGGAAGAATTTCCGGCTCTTGTCTGCAAGTTAACCTTGGTCTTGTCCGAATGACAAGAGATGAGAAGCAAAAGAGTCCTTTCTCATGAGCCTGCGGTGACCTGATGCTGACCGGAACCCGTCTGGAGGCCAAGAAATTGTTGTTCATGGCGATCCTGTGGCTGATTCCCCTGCTTATCCCGGGGGCAGCCGCCGCCGAGCCCGAGCTCCCCGCCGGCAAGGTCATCTGGATCGACCAGACCAGGCAGGTGGGCCGGGCTTATGAAGACGGCAAAAAGATCATGGAATTTCCCGTGCTCACCGGCGATGACGAAACCACCACACCTCCGGGGGTCTACCGGGTGCGCCAGAAGGTGGAAGATTACTTTTCCCGCAAATATCAGGTGCCCATGCCCTACTCCCTCTTTTTTGACCTGAAGCACCGCCGGGCCATCCACGAGGGCGAGGTGCCGCCGGCTCCCCAGCGCCGGGAATATGCCACCCACGGCTGCGTGCACGTGGAATCCCCCTATATCGAGCGTCTCTTTGACTGGGCCGAGGAAGGCACCACCCTGGTCATCATCACCGGCTGGCGCACCGAGGAGTAAGGCGGATGGCGCACCGTTCCCAAGCCCCCTGGCCGATACCCGCGCCACCGGAAAAAAAGCATCTTTTACCGGCAGAAACTGATAAAATGAAGCATTACAGGCTGTGAAAGGAAGCATGATCACATTACCCACAGTAGAGGTCAAAGGCGCCGCGCGGGGAGTCATCTTTATCCAGGGAGGGATGGGCATCGGCATCTCCCTGGCACCCCTGGCCAAGGCGGTGGCCCGGCGGGGCGGCATCGGCACCATCTCCAGCGCGGCATTGCATACCCTGGTGAGCAAACGCATCGGCCGGCGGGTGGACGCCCGGGAGGCCGCGGCCATCGAGGTGGCGGAAGCCAAAAGCGAAGGCGGCTTCATCGCCATCAACATCATGGTGGCCCTTCACAAAACCTTCTTCAAATCCATCCTGGGGGCCATTGACGGCGGGGTGAACGCCCTCATCCTGGGCGCCGGCCTCCCCACCACCCTGCCCGACGAAGTCAAGACCGCGCCGGTGGCCCTCATCCCCATCGTCTCCTCGGTCAAGGCCCTGAAGATCATCCACAAACGCTGGCTGGAGCGCTACCAGCGCCCCCCCGACGCCGTGGTCCTGGAGGGGCCCATGGCCGGCGGACACTTGGGCTTCACTCTGGCGGACTTGCAGAAAAAGGAATTCCAACTGGAGAACCTCTTCCCGCCCATCAAGGAATTCGCCCAGAAAAACGGGGATTATCCGGTCATCGTGGCCGGCGGCATCTACTACCGGGAAGATATTGTGCGCTGGGTCAATGACATGGGCGCCGATGGGGTGCAGATGGGCACCCGCTTCGCCGCCACGGTGGAGAGCGGCGCCAGCGAGGAGTTTAAGCGAGCCATCATCAACTGCCGCCCCCAGGACATCATTGTCAGCGACAAACCCGGCTCGCCCTGCGGCCTGCCCTTCCGGCTGCTTAAGACCTCCCCCGGCTATCAGCTGGCCCTCAAAAAGGCCCGCCCTCCTAAGTGCAACCGGGGCTATGTGCTCAAAAAGGACGCGGAAGGCAACTTCACCGTCTGCTCCGCCAAGGATTCCTGCGAAGACTTCTGCATCTGCAACGTGCTTTTGAGCGCCCACGGCTACACCGATGAGGAGGCCCCCATCTTCACTGTGGGCCAGCGGGCCTATCTGGTGGACCGCATCCTCACGGTGGACGAGCTCATGGACGAGCTCCTGGGCGTGACACCGACCCAGTAATGGTTTGTGGGAGAGGGGCCAGGGGGTCATGGTCCCCTGCCCCCCTCCCCTGCCCTCTCCCCCAACCCCATAAGGAGGCCGGAGAAGTCTGGTGGGAGGACCGGAGGCCTGTAATGCCCCGGCCCTCCCCTCGGTCTGCAGGCTCACTTGCCGAAGGCGCAGCGGGGGTAGCTGCACTCCGGGCAATGGCGGCACAGACCCCCGTGGCCCATGAGGGCCAGCTCCCTCCTCCCCACCCGCTCCCCGGCCAGGACCCGGGGAAGCACCAGGTCCAGCACCGTCACCGGGTGGTGCAAAGCGCAGGCCGGCACCCCCAACACCGGCACCTCCCCGATATAGGCGCAGAGAAACATGGCCCCGGGCAGCACTGCGGCGCCGTAGTGGATCTCGCCGGCGCCGGCCTCCCGGATCCCCTGCCGGGTGACGTCGTCCGGGTCCACGCTCATGCCGCCGGTCACCAGAATCAGGGTGCAGCCGGCCTCCAGATGCGCCCGGATGGCCCCGGCGATGAGCCGGGCGTCATCCGGCGCGAAGCTGACGCCGCCGGACTTCACCCCCAGGCGGGCCAGCTTGCCCTCCAGGATGGGGGCGAAGCGGTCGGGAATGAGGCCGTGAAAGACCTCGTTGCCGGTGATGACGATGCCCGCCTTGGCGGCCTGAAGAGGCAGGACCCGCAGCACCGCGCCGTGCTGGCGGGCAATGGCCGCGGCCCGCTCGATGACTGCCCGCTTCATGATGAGGGGGATGGCCCGGGTGCCGGCCACCAGGTCCCCCTGCTGCACCAGGGTGTGGCTGTGGAGGGTGGCGCACATCACCTCCTCCACCATATTGAAGGCCGCCAGGGCCGGCACATCCACCACCAGCAGGCCGTCCCGCCCGGCGTAGAGGTTGATGCGCCCCTCTTTGGGGTGGTTCTGCCACACCACCCCCTCCCCCGCCAGAGCCTCAGCCAGGATAGCGGCGGCCTCGTTTTCGTGGATTTCGTCCTCCTCCAGGTCGATGACGTAGAGGTGGTTTTTCCCCAGGCGCTGCAAGCGGCAGAGGTCCGCCTCGCATACCAGGTGACCCTTGGTGAAGGCCGGGCCTTTGAATTCCCCGGGCCTGATTTCGGTGATGTCGTGGGCCAGGCGGGTGCCCACGGCCTCAGACAAGGGAATCTTCTTGATCATGGTCGTCCTCAGGGGCTGAGGTCAGCCGGGGAGGATTGAGGTTCTCCGGGAAAGACAAGGGCTCGGGGGTGGGGACCCAGTTCATTTCCGGCCAGGCAATCTCCCGGGGCCGGCTGAAATAGGCGTCGCCGGCGCAGGGCCGGCAAAGCACCCGGCCGTGGCGCCGCACTTCCCGGCCGTCCCGCACCACCTGGCCGCAGGCCTGGCAGGTGGCCTTGGCCCGGGTGGGGCCCGGGAGGTCCACCGCCCTCAATTCCACTTCCACCTCCTGCACCCGGAAAAGCACGCTGTCGGGCATGCGCCGGTAGGCGACGAGCTGCCGGCGCACCTTGTCGGTCTCCTCGGGGGCATACAGGGCCGCCAGCTCCCGGGATTCCTCCGTGGAGAGGATGCGGTAGGCCCGGCCGGTCCTGAGATGCACGAAGGTGGCGGCCATGATGCCGTAGTCCGCAAACTTGAGGGAGCGCCGACCCAGCCTGACGCCGGTGACGTAGGCCACCGCATCCCCGGCGCAGCGGTCCATCTCCACAAAGACGATGAGGTCCTTCAGTTGGGCCAGGTTGGGGGGCACCGCCATGCCCTGCAGGCGCAGGCCCAGGATGGCCAAGCGCACCCCCACCACCTGCCCGGGGCAGAGATGCCCGTGGGCCGCGGCCGAGGCCGTGAGGAGCTCGTCAAAGGTCATAGCTTTTTCCACGCGGAACAGGGCCTGGGAACCCCGGTCCTCCTGCGACCATCACTCACCGCGGGATGACTTTACACCTTCACCAGCTTCACCTGGCTCTGATAAAAGACGGCGCTGCCGCCCACCGGGTCCACCAGGCCGGTGTTTTTCAGGACCGGGTCCACCCGCATGGCGGCGTTGGCGTGGATGCCCGTGGCCCGCCGGGGGTCACCCTTGATGCGCACCCCGTCGATGAGCACCGGCTCGGCGCCGTAGGCCCAATGGCCGTGGCCCAGGGTAAAGCCGATGACCCCGGGCCGGATGCCCTCGTGGATCTTGATCTTGCCGATCATGGGCTTCTTCCAGCCGTGGCCCAGGTCCCAGACCCCGTCCTCGTTGGTTGGGGAGACCACCATCACCCGGTCTCCGGGTTTGAGGCCCAGGCGCCGGGTGTCTGTCGGGGAGATGTCGATGAAGTTCTCCGGATACACCGCCTGTAGCCAGTAATTCCCGGGAGTGCGGGATTTGGTGTGGGCGATGTGCCGGTAGGTGATGAGGGTGAGGTCATAGCCCTGGGCCTCGTCCGTGAGCTTGCGGCCCAGACAGTCATGGGGCCCCTCGATATAGGCCACGGTGGGCACATAGGGCTTGCCGGTCATGGAGTTTTTGGTGCTGGCCAGCTTGTCGAAGTAAATGCCCACCATCTTGCCGTATTTGTTGGCCAGCTGGCCGTCCTTGTAGGCCTTCTGATACTCCTGGAAGCGGCCGCCCCGGTTAAGCACATAGACCACCCGGGGCCAGAGCTCGGGCCCCACCGCCTTTTGCCAGCGCTCATAGTCATAGACCGTGGGCGGCAGGTGGCGCCGGGCCTCCTTGAAGATGCGCAGCTCCTCGGCGTCTGCCGCCGGCACCATTTCCGAGCCGTCCGCCTTGTCGCCAAAGGCGATGTTGGCCACCATACGCAGGTACATATCCTCGTCCCGCTTCAGGTGCAGACCCGGCCCGAAGGCGTCCTGGCCGAAGCCGGGGAGCTTGAGTTTCTCCGCCAGGCCCAGGACCAGGGCCTCCAGGGACAGGGGCATCTTCTCCCCGAAGACCGTCACCGTGTCCGTGAGGGGCGCCGAGACCGGCTGGCGGAAAGGCGCCACCTTGGGGGTGACGGAGGGGTGGGAGCCGGAGAACTCCCAGCGCTCCAGAAAGGTGAGGTCCGGGAAGATGTAGTCGGCGTACATGCTGGTCTCGCCGATGACGATGTCCGAGGCGAAGATCAGGGGGATCTTCTTGGGATCCATCAGGATCTCCACGTGCTTGTGCCCCGCGGGGAGGGCATAGACCGGGGAGCCCATATAAAGGAACAGGGCTTTGATCTGATAGGGGTACATGTCCCCGGCGCTGGGGATGATCTCCTGATAGATGTCGCTGGCGAAGGGATACCACACCCGCTTGGCCGGAAAGCCGCTAAAGAGGGTGGTCTTGTCATAGGCCGTCTCGTGCCGGATGATGGAGATGCCCCAGGGTTTCAGTTTGCCCTTCTGTTTGGTGAGGTTGAAAGGCTTGCCTTCCTTGTCGCCGTCCAGGTTGTAGGTGGTGGCCTTGGCCAGACCGCCCATCCAGTCGTGGTTGCCGATGAGGGTGTTTAAGGTCATGTAGATGAGGACATTGTAAAAGCCCGAGGTGTTCTGGGAGACGCCCCGGTGGATGTCCGCCACCGCCTTTTTGCCGTGACTGGTGAATTCCCGGGCCAGATCCTCCAGGTCGCTGGCCCGGACCCCGGCCAGCTCGGCCCATTCACTGAGCTTTCGGGCGCTCACCGTGTCCTTGAGGATCTGAAAGACGCTCTTCACTTTGAGGCCGCTGCCCGGCACCTCGGTGTCCACCAACAGCTCGCCCTCCACCGGCTCGGTCTCGCTGTCGGGGTCAAAGGGGATGAATTTGCCGTCCTTGAAGGCCACGAAGGGGTCGAAGTCCCACTCGCCACCGTCCTTTTTGGGCCGCTTCTGGGGCGGCAGGCCCAGATCGGAGCCCCGGAGGAAGGTGGTGGGCTGGCCGTCTTTCAGCTTCACCAGCCAGGCGGTCTGGGTCCAGGTGGGCTCGTGGTCGGCCAGGGCCGCAGCCTTGTTGGCATTGGCCAGGTAACGGGCGTCGTAGCGCTGGTTGTCGATGATCCAGCGCATCATCCCCAGGCCCACCGCGGCCACCCCGTTGGGCCTGACCGGCAGCCACTTCCAGGCCCGGGAGGCGGCCTTGTTGCAGCGGGGGTCCACCACCGCGATCTTCAGGCGGCCGTCAATCAGGCCGTTGGTGATCTTCACCGAGCGCAAGGGCGGCCCATAGTTGCCCTCATAGAGGTTGGCGCCCACAAAGAGGATGAACTCGGCGTTGCCGGTGTCCGCCTGCCAGTAGAATTTGCTGCCGCCGGTGAACTTGCCTTCCACAAACTGGTCGCTCATGGCCTTGCAGGTGAAGTACAGGGAGCCCTGGCACACCGTGGTGTGGCCGTGAGTGTTCACCGAACCCATGGCGCTTCCCACCAGGCGCTTCAGGAGCTCGCTGCGCCCGGCCTTGAGGCGCCCCCACTGCAGGCAGAACTGGTTGTTTTTGGGGCCCAGGTCCGGGTGATCCGGGTCAATGAGGTATGTGAGATTGTCCTTGTGCTTCTCTTTGAAGGCCGCCAGATCCATCTTTTTGGCCGTCACCAGCCCGGCGTCGGCGGCCAGCTCGGCGGCGATTTTGGGATCCCTGAGCACCAGGATGTCCTTCAAGCCCTCCACCTGGCCTTCGCCGAAGAGGTTCCCCCCTTCCACAATCTCGGTGATGGCCTGCTCAAAGGAGATGGTCTGCCATTTGTTTTCGCCCCGCTTGCCGGCCCGCTTCAGGACCTTCACCAGCCGGTACGGGTCATAGAGGGCCTGGAGGCCCGCCTGCCCCTTGGGGCAGATGGCCCCCTCCACCGTGGCCGCCTGGGCAATGGGCGTGTGGTAGGGGAGCTGGGGGGTCAGGGTCCAGGGACTGTAAGGATTGCCGTCGATCTTGGCCACCAGGCCGTCCACCAGCTTCACCTTGATGCCGCAGTTGGTGTTGCACTGCTGGCAGACGGAGTAGATCTGGTTTTCCGGGCGGTGGTGCACGTAGGCGTCCCCCACGTCAAAGACGGGGGAGCGCTCCTCCGCCGCCCAGCCCAAGCGGGGCAGGCAGCTCACGGCCGCCACCGACCCCCCCAGCAGCGCCGAGCACTTGAGAAAGTCCCGGCGGTCCAAGGGCTGGTTGATCATCTCCAGGAACTCACCCTCCGGGGCTGCAAACTCAGGCTTCGACATGTCCCGCTTCTCCTTTGCCGGCGCTGACGATGGGCAGGTATTTGGATCCCAGCATGAAGGCCAGCAGCCCCAGGGAAAAGACCCACAGGCTCACCAGCCATTCGTTGAGGTTGGGGAAATACTGGTCGGTCCTGAGACGCCAATGGTAAAAGGTGGCCTCCAGGCCCTCCAGTTTATAGACCGCCTGGTCCGGGATGACAAAGTTGAGGCGCACTGCAATGAAGGTGATGATGATGAGGAAGCTGGCGGCGGCCACCGCCTGGGCGCTCTCATGCCGGAAGGACAGGAGGTAGAGGGGAATCGCGCTCCCCAGGAAGAGGTGCACCACCCAGAAGACCCACCAATACGGCCCGAAGGCGATGATGTCCAGGGAGGCCCGGTTGATGGTCATGCCGGTGCGGTAACCCACAAAGAACTGCAGGGCCTCCAAAAAGAGAAACACCACCAGCAGAAAGCGGATGACGTGCCCCAGATAGTGCACCAGGGCGTCATCAATCCTGAAGATAAAGGTGAGGAAGGTGATGAGGGCGCCACCGGAGAGGAGCGCGGTGACGATGAACAAAAGCGGGGTCAAAGCGCCGTTCCAGATGGGCCGGTTTAGGAGAATGGCGAAGATGGCGCCGTTGATGCCGTAAAAGATGAGCCCCACCGGCAGGCTGATGATGGAGAGCAGGCGCACCCGGCGGTGGTCCGCCTGCCGGTCCGCGGCGGTGAAATCCGTCTTGCCGAAGCTCAGCAGGCGGTAGAGCCAGCGGGCCGGGGTGCCCTCCTGCTGCGCGCCCTCCACCAGGCTCTCCCGCAGGAGGAAGTAGCACTCCAGGGCATAGATGATGATCATGGCGTTGGTGAAGACCACCATCCAGAAGATCATGGAGGTCCAGCCCGGATTGGTGAGAAAGCGCCAGACCCGGGAGAAATGCCCCAGATCGAAGCTGATGATGATCACTTCGCAGAGGATGGCCACCAGCACGGTGAAGGCCGACAGAGGCCCGATGGGCGCAAAGATCTTCACCCGAAAGACATAGGTGAGGATGGTGATGAGGAAGGCGCCGGCGGTGAGGCCGAGGAAGAAGAGATAGACCGCCACCCACAGGCCCCAGGGCACATACGACCCGAGGGCGGTGGCCCGTTTGCCGTAGAGGAGGACATTGGCCACGCCCCAGGTGCCCACCATCAGGCCCGCCGCCGCCAAACCCACCAGAATCTTGTAGTAGCGGTTGTCGTGCATGTCCGCCCCCTTTATTTCAGGTAATAGACCGCCGGCTGGGTGCCCAGCTCCTCTTTCAGGCGGAAGAGGCGGGGGGAGCCCAGGGCTTCAAAGATGAGGCTGTCCGGGTCGGTGCGGTCGCCGAAGATGGTGGCCCGGCCGATGCAGGAGGTGACGCAGGCCGGCAGCATCCCCACCTTCAGGCGGTGGAGACAGAAGTGGCACTTGCGGGCGTTGCCGAAGGGGGAGCCGCCGTTGCGGTCCGGCCAGCGTCTGCCGTACTCCGCCGCGGGGCGCTCCTCGTAACCGGCAAAGGCGGCCCGGCGGCCGAAGAGCTTCCCGGGCATCTCCGGGGTGTCGTTGGTATAGCGCTCGCCGAAATCCGAGGTCCGGGCGGCATAGGGGCAGGCCACCAGGCAGTAGCGGCAGCCGATGCAGCGCAGGTAGTTCACCCGCACCACCCCCTGCTCATCCCGGTAGGTGGCGTTGACCGGGCAGACCTTGGTGCAGGGCGGGTTCTGGCAGTGGACGCAGGGCCGAGGCACAAAACGCTGGCGCACCATGGGGTAATGGCCCACTTCCTCTTCCAGGACCACCCGGTAGACCACCCCCGGCGGCAACTTGTTCTCCGCCACGCAAGCCAGGGTGCAGGCGTGGCAGCCGATGCAGCGGGCCAGATCGATGACCATCCCCCATCTGATCTCCCGGGGGTCTTTGGCCAAGGCCCGTCTCAGGTCCCGCTGCATGCGCATCAGGGCATCCTCCAGCGGCAAGGCTCGGGTCATGGGGCTCCTCCTTGGGGCACGGGGTGATCATGATCCAGCCCGGGACAACCGGGGCAAAGCGGGAAGAGAAAACCGGAGAGGGAGGGGGAAGGGAATGGGAGCACGTGGGGCGCCGGCACCATGCCGGGAAGGTCACCTAAAGGCCGCGGGGAAAATAAGGCGCCCGCCTGTGGCGGAGGATGGCAGGACCCCAGGCGGACCGGCCCGGGACAGGCCCCGGAGGGCGGCGGGCCCGCCGCCGGGGTCGTCCCGATGAGGAGGTCTCTCAATCTGTGCTGGGCTTCGGCCGGACTGGGGGGCAGCATCTCTCCCTCAGTGGGCGGTGCCGTGCTTGCGGCGGTAGTCTGCAATGGCCCGGGCCAAGGCATCCGCCCCCAGGTTGGAGCAGTGCAGCTTGTTCTTGGGCAGGCCCCCCAGGACCCCGGCCACGTCCTTGTTGGTGATGCGGGCGGCTTCCTCCAGGGTCTTGCCTTTGGCCATCTCGCTCACCATGCTGGAGACCGCGATGGCCGCCACGCAGCCGAAGGTCTGGAATTTGATGTCCACAATCCTATCATCTTTGACCTTGATGTAAAAGGTCATCATGTCGCCGCAGGCGGGATTGCCCACCTCGCCGACGCCGTCGGCATCCTCCATCACCCCGGCGTTGCGGGGATGGTTGAAATGCTCCATGACGATGGGGCTATACATGTGCTTTTCCCTCCGAAGACTCCTGGCCCGATTGCAGCAACTCGGCCAGGGTGAGGCTCTTCAGCTTGTCGTAGAAGGCCTGGCCCGCCTCTGCCAGACCCGGCGGCCGGGTCCCACAGCGGCTGCGGGCCGATAGGCTCACGGCGCCGCCCCTCCGGCGGCCATCTTTTTGTGCCACACCGGCGAAAAGGACCGCAGCCGGCTCACCGCCGGCGGCAGATGGGTGAAGACCGCCTCCAGGTCCGCCTCCGTGTTGCTCCGCTCCAGGGTAAAGACCAGGGAGCCCTGGGCCACCGCCGGGGTGAGCCCGATGGCGCACAGGACCGGCGACACCTTCAGGGCCTTGGAGGCGCAGGCCGAGCCGGTGTTGGCATACACCCCTTGGCGGCTCAAGAGAAACAACAGGGCTTCCCCCTCCACGCCTTCGAAGCAGAAGCTGGCATGGCCGGGCAGGCGCTTTTCCGGGTGACCGGTGTGGATGACCTCGGGCACGGAAGCCAGCACTCCCGCCACCAGCTTATCCCGTAGGCCCGTGAGATACGGCCCCTTGGCGGCTAGCTCCTGGGCGGTGAGCTCCGCGGCCTTGCCCAACCCCACGATGCCGGGCACGTTCTCCGTGCCCCCCCGGCGACCATCCTCCTGGATGCCGCCATGGATCTGGGGCACCAGCCGGAGGCGCCGACGGAAATAGAGGGCGCCCACGCCCTTGGGGCCGCCCAGGGCCGGGCCGGAAAGGGTGATGAGATCCACCCCCAGCTCCTCCACATTGAGGGGCACCTGCCCCGCCGCAGCCACCGCGTCGGTGTGAAAGAGCACCCCGGCCTCCCGGCAGACCCGGGCCAGCTCGGCCACTTCCTGGAGGGTGCCGATCTCGTTGCTGGCCACCTGGATGGAGACCAGCACCGTGGCCGGGGTGAGGGCCTGGCGCAGCCGCTCCGGATCCACCTGGCCATAGCGGTCCACGGGGAGAAAGGTGGCCTCGAAATCGTGGAATTTCTCCAGGTAGCGGGCGGCGTTGAGCACCGAGTGATGCTCGATCCCGGAGACGATAACGTGCCGCCCTTTTTTGAGGTGCGCCAGGGCCGCGCCTTTGACGGCCAGATTGTTGGCCTCGGCCCCGGAGGAAGTGAAGATGATTTCCTGGGGCTTGGCATGGATGAGCCGGGCCACCTTGGCCCGCTGCTCCTCCAGCACCTCCTTGACCTCACTCCCCAGGTCATAGACCGCCGAGGGGTTGCCGAAGCGCTCCCGGAAAAAGGGGAGCATCTCCTCCAGGACCTCCGGCCTCACCGGGGTGGCGGCGGCGTGATCAAAATAGGCGATGGCCATGGCGCCTCCTTCAGGCCACCTTGCGGATATACATTCGGTAGCAGTGGTCGCAGTCATCCTCGCACAGCCCCATGAACTCCTGGCCGTGCTTGGCGCACCAGGCCGGGATGTCCTCCAGGGCGCCGTCGTAGTCGGTGAGAATCTCCAGCACCTGGCCGGGCTTGAGATCCTTGAGGAGCTCCGCCGGCTCCAGGAGGTGCATGGGACAGACCCGATAGACCAGATCGGCGGTGACATCCGCCGGACACGCCTGCTCCAGGAACTTCATGTCCAGCCTCCAACTACTTTACTTTTATAATCTATACTAAATTTGTAGAATATATTTGTCAAGGGCCCGGCCAGATATGCATGGCAATTTCATGGGTCAGGTGAGGGGTCGGGAGACTCCCCGCCATTTTCCTTGCGACGCGGTGCCCGGCGGCAATGATTGCCAAAGAGCAGCCCGGGGCTTTCCGGCGCGAAGGTCCCTCCCGGGATTATTCTCTCCGGGGCCGGGAAAAGATTTTTACCGGGGATAACCGGATGGTATAATAAACCCAGCCGAGTTCCGCCGGTGAGGGCGGAAGCGGGGGACCCGAGCAGTAGGGGCGCATCGCCAAAGCGGCGTAGGACAACCTCATCGGTCCGAGCCCGTCAGCTAACCTCGTAGGCGTCGATGGGGAGAACCCTTCCGGGCCGTAGGTTCGGAGGCGTGTCCTCCCGAACCAACGGTGCGGAGGTTCTTTGTCGCATGAGTACGTCTGCCTTGCGCAGCGGCACGGATGCATCAGCATCC
Organism: Desulfobaccales bacterium; assembly: GCA_037481655.1. NCBI lineage: Bacteria > Pseudomonadati > Thermodesulfobacteriota > Desulfobaccia > Desulfobaccales > Desulfobaccales bacterium. The sequence continues at coordinate 94,521 of JBBFLF010000006.1, forward strand.
GACTCCGAACAACGTCTGTCCCCTTCCCTGAACAACTCCTCCCCGGACTTTCGCCACCTTCTCTCCCTGGCCCTGGGGGCCCTGGGCGTGGTCTTTGGCGACATCGGCACCAGCCCCCTGTACGCCATCAAGGAATGTTTCCATGGCCTGCACGCCATTGAGATCACCCGGGGCAATATCCTGGGGGTCATGTCGCTGATCTTCTGGTCCCTGACCGTGGTGGTGACCATCAAATACGTCACCTTCATCCTCAGGGCGGACAACCAGGGCGAGGGCGGCATCTACGCCCTGGCCGCCCTGTTTTTGGGGGGCGCCAGCCGCAAGGTCTCGGAGCGGACCGTGAAGCGCCTCACATACTTGGCTATCTTCGGCGCCGCGCTCCTGTACGGCGACGGCCTCATCACCCCGGTCATCTCCGTGCTCTCGGCCGTGGAAGGCCTCACGGTGGCCACTACCGCGGCGGAGCCCTTTATCCTGCCCCTCACCTGCGCCCTCCTCATCGGCCTGTTTGCCATTCAGCGCCAGGGCACCGCCCGCATCGGCCGGGTGTTCGGCCTGGTCATGCTCCTGTGGTTCCTGTCCCTGGCCGCCTTCGGCCTGGTGCAGGTCTTCCGGGTTCCCCTGGTGCTCACGGCCCTGGATCCCCGCCACGCCGTGGCCTTCTTTGCCGCCAACCGGCTCCATGGCCTGGTGGTCCTGGGGGCGGTGGTCCTGGTCATCACCGGCGGCGAAGCCCTGTACGCCGACCTGGGGCATTTCGGTCGGGGGCCCATCCGGTTTTCCTGGCTGGCCCTCGTCTTCCCCGCCCTCCTCCTCAATTATTTGGGGCAAGGCGCCCTGCTCCTGGAAAACCCCCAGGCTGCTTACAATCCCTTCTATGAGCTGGTGCCGCGGGTTCTGCTCTATCCCATGGTCCTCCTGGCCACCTCGGCCACCATCATCGCCTCCCAGGCCATGATTTCCGGGGTCTATTCCCTCACCCAACAGGCCATCCAGATCGGCTACTGCCCCCGGTTGCACATCATTCACACCTCCGGGGAGGTCAAGGGCCAGATCTTTCTGCCCTGGGTGAATACCGTGATGCTCCTCGGCTGCCTGGGACTGGCCTTGATGTTCAAGGAATCCAGCCGCCTGGCGGCCGCCTACGGCATCGCGGTGACCGGCACCATGGGGATCACCACCATCCTCTACTACTACGTGGCCCGCTACCACTGGAATTGGCCCGGGTGGAAGGTGTTGCCCGTGGTGGGCGTGTTTTTCTCCTTTGACCTGGCCTATTTCAGCTCCAACCTGCTGAAGTTTGTGGACGGCGGCTGGTTCACCCTCTCAGTGGCGGCCCTTCTCACCCTGGTGATGGTCACCTGGCGGGACGGCCGGGCCATTTTGGCCAAGCGGTTTGAGGAAGCCCGGATTCCCATCGAGGTGCTCCTCCGGGACATTGCCACCTACAAGCTGGTGCGCACCCCCGGCACCGCGGCCTTTCTGTCGGTATCCCCCACCGGCACGCCCGTGGCGCTGCTGCACCACCTGAAGCACAACGACGCCCTGCACGAGCGGGTCATCCTGCTGTCCATGGTTTCCACAGACACCCCTTATGTGCGGCCTCAGGAGCGCCTGGCCCTCACCGACCTGGGCTACGGCTTTTACCGCCTTGTGGCCTCTTACGGCTTCATGGAAACCCCCAGGGTTCCGGAGATCATCGCCTTGGCCAATGCCCAGGGACTGGACCTGGACATCTATTCCACCTCCTTCTATCTGGGGCGGGAGTCCCTCCTGCCCACCGGCCCCGGCCGCATGGCCCGCTGGCGCAAGGCGCTGTTCATCTTTCTCTCCCGCAACGCCTGGAATGTCGCCACCTTTTTCGACATCCCCCCCAACCGGGTGGTGGAACTGGGCAGTCAGGTGGAGCTGTAGGCCGAGGGCGGGCTGGGGCTGGCCAGGAGGCTCTCCGTCCGGCAGCACCGCCCAGCTGAAGTCGCCCCTCAGGGCAAGGGTATGGCAGGGGAAAGAGAAGAGGTCCTGGTTATCAGGTGTCTGGCCTCAGAGCAGTCTTCAGGCCCGATGGGGGGGGAGTCTTCTCAGTCTGAAGAGGCCAGGGCTTCAGTCGGCCTTCTTCTTTTTGCCGGTCTCAAACATCTGGCTCTGCAGTTTTTCCAGGGCCCGGTCCAGATTGACCTTGGCCTCCTGGTAATGGGTGGGCCTCAGCTCCAGGGCCTTCTGGAAGCACTTGGCGGCCTCCTCGTATTTCCCGTCCAGATAAAAATGCACGCCCACGTTGTTGTAGGCCTGGGCTTCATCCCCGGCCTTGAGGAAGGCAGCGAAAGCCTCGTCATAACGCTGCTGGCCGGCCAGGGCCAGCCCCATAAGATGGTTGAGCTTCTTGTTGGCGGGGTCCATCTCCAGGCCCCGTTTCACCCAGCTCATGGCCTGGGTGTAGTTTTTCAGATCTAAGTACGCCTGCCCCAGGGCGGCGTAAGGCATGGGGTTTTTGGGTTCCAGGCGGCTGGCCGCCTCCAGCTCGGTGATGGCCTCCCGGGGGCGCCCGGCGAGCAGGGTGGCCAAGCCCAAGAGATAGCGGGATTTGGCCCGGGTAGGGTCCTGGGCCACCAGCTGGCGGAATTCCTGGATGGCCTCGGAGTTCTTTTTGTCCTGGAGATACGCCAGCCCCAGCCCTTCCCGGGCCTCCAGCATCTGGGGCTGGGCCGCCAGCACCCGGGCAAACTCCTGCCGGGCCGCCTCATACTGGCCGGTGAGGAGGAGCGCCACCCCCAGCTTATAGCGGATGTCATGGCGGTCAGGCTGCTCCGCCAGGACCTGGAGGTAGGTCACCAGGGAGCTGTCATACTCCCGCTTCTTCAGGAGCATGTCCCCTAGGGCCTCCTGTCGCATGGGGAGCATCCCTTTAATATCCTCGGAGGGGGGCTCCAATTTGCCGGGCCCGTAAATGCGCTGCAGTTTGGCGACTTCCGACTGCTTGAGGGCCCGCACCGGGGCATCCGGCTTTTTGCTGCAGGCCGTCAGCATCAGGGCCACACCTGCCAGAGCCACCGCCTGGGCCAGATATCTGCTGCTCATCATCTCACCTCCCCCGGCTCCCAGTGTAGCGGGAATGACGTCGCTTGGCAACGAGTTCCCTGGCCTGCCGATTCGGGGTGCCGGTATCTCAGGCCCGGAGACGGTATTTTTTCAGCAGGGCATAGAGCCGGGGCAAAGAGAGGGCAGAGAGGCGGCAGGCCTCCTTGACGTTGTGCTGCGTCCGGGTCATCAGGGCCTCCATGTAGGCCTTTTCAGCCTGGGCCACGACCCGGCGCCGGTATTCCTTGAAGCTGACTTCCGCCGGAACCAGCTCCGCTGCCCCCGTCGGTTCCGGCTCGGGGAGAGGGCACCGGACCGGCCGCACTCCGGAGGGCAGATGCCAGGCCCGGAGCACCGGCTCGGCGCCCGCGGCTTTGAGAGCCTGGGTGAGCACCGCCACCAGCTCCGCCACATTCCCCGGCCAGGGGTAGGCCAAAAAAGCCTCCAGGACATCCGGCCCCAGGCCTTTAAAGTTGCCGGAGGGGCAGAGGCGCAGCAGGTGAAAGAAGGCCAGTTCGGGGATGTCCTCCCGTCGCTCCCGCAGGGGCGGCAGCCGAATGACCATATCGGCAAAGTGATCCCACAGATCCCGGAGGAAAAGCCCGTCCCGGACCAGGGGGGCCAGCTCCCGGGAACTGGCGGCCACCAGCCGGAAGCCCCTCCCCGGGCCAGCCTGGCGCCGGGACAGCAGCTCTGCCAGACTGTGCTGGAGCTGCGGGCTGAGAGCCTCCACCTCCCGGAGGAACAGGGTGCCCCCCTGGGCCTGGCGGCTGAGGGCCGGCCAGGGCGAGGCCGCAGGAGACGAGGCCTCCCCTTCCCTGCCGGCCAGAGAACCGGCGGAAACAGTCACGAAGGGGCCATGGCGGCCGGCGCGGTGGAGGTGCAGGGTGCGCGCAAAGAGACTCCGGCCGGTGCCGTCCTCCCCCAGTATCAGGACCGGCCTCTCCTGGCCGGCGGCCCGGGCCAGGGCTTCATAACAGGGCCGCATGGCGGCGCTCCGGCCCACCACTTCCTCCAGAAGAAGAGGTAAATGCACCACCTCGGGAGAGCCGGCCTCCCGGAAGGCCAAGGCCCGGCCCAAAAGGGCGCGGGTCTCCGGGAGGGAGTCGGTGCGGCGGAGAATGCCTGCCACCCCCCCGTGGAAGGCAGGGCTGTCCGGAGCCGCCTCCCCGGCTCCAAGAATGAGGAAGACCCGGGGAGGCTGAGGCAGGCGCTGCACCTGGGGCAGGATCTCCAGGCCGCTGCCATCCGGCAGCCGCAGGTCCACCAGCACCAGATCCCAGGAGTCCTCTGCGGCCTTGGCCACCCCTTGGGCCACACTGGCGGCCGTCTCCACCCGGTGCCCCATCTCCCTCAGCAGGTCCGCCAACATCTCCCGGAAGAGTTCATCATCCTCAATGAGCAGGACCCGGGCCTGACCGCCGCAGAAAGAAATTCCGGGCTCGGAAAGGGGAGCTTTCCTGATGGGGGCGTATGACATGGCCGACACCTCCTGGCCTCCCCCGCTTAAGAGGCCAAGCCCTTCGGTCCGGGAGGGGGGAAAATCCGGTCCAGGGCGGCAGTGAGTTCACTCAAGGACCATGGTTTCAGGGCGAAGTCCTGCACCCCGGCGGTTTTGGCCTTCTCCAGGGTGACGAGATCCAAGGGGTCAAGACTGAGAATCACCGGCAGGCCGGGATGAAGGGTCCGCACTTCCCGGGCCAGGTCCAGACCGCTGATGGGGGCCAGGTCCTGATCCGCCAGCAGCAGATCAAAGTCCTGGGGCCGGGTCCGGAAAAGTTCCAGCGCCTCCTGGCCGTTGAGGGCCAGGTGGACCTCAAAGCCCAGACTGTGGAGGATCTCCCGCCAGAGAGCCCCTTGGCTCTCGTCTCCGGCGGCCAGGAGGATCCGCCCCCGGGCCTGACGGCGGCGCGCCGGCGCTTCCGGCCCCTCTCCGGCCTCCTCGGGCTGAGACCGCCGCTCCCAGGGCCGGCTGAAGGCCAGAATCTGCTGCACCAGGTCCCGCCCCCGGCGGCCGGCCTTCAGAACCTGAGCCAGTTTGGCCCTGGCCGGGTCCTCCTCCGGCAGGGCGGCCTGGGCCATCTCCGCATACCCCAGCATCACCGCCAGGATCTGGTCGAAGTCCCGGGCCAGGGAGCCGGCCAGACTTCCCAGGGCCTCCAGGCGCTCCCGTCGCCGGCGCGCCGCGTCCTCCCCGGCGCCCCTCAGGACTGGCATGGGTCCGGGGCCGCCGCTGACCTCCGTTTCAGGGGCAACCTCCAGGGGGACTGGACCTTCCAGGAGACGTCTGATCACCATGATGCCGCCGTCAGCTTCCCCCTTGGCATCCCGCAGGGGGGTCAGAAAGGCGTCATAACAGGCCGCCGTCCCCCCGGGGACAAGCTGCACCGGCTGCTTGGGATCGAGAAGCCGCCTGGCCTCCCTGATCTCCCGGAGTTTCTCCCCTGCCGTCAGTCCCGGCAGCACCCGGCTCACTTCCTGGCCGTACACCTCCTGCCGGGTCAGGCCGGTGATGGATTCCATGGCCCGGTTCCAGTGAGTCAGCCGGCCCTCCCGGGTGAAGGCCGCCACCCCCGCCTCACAGGCCGCCAGGGCAGTATCGGCCACCTGGCGCTCCCGGGTAAGTTCCCGGTTCAGGTCCTCCTGTTCCGCCTGGGAGAGGAGGGAAGCCCCCAGATACTGCTCCTTCAGGAGACGATGAGACCGTTGGAGCCTGGCCAGCTCCTCCTCCAGCTCCCGGAGGCGGCTTATGTCCACGGCCACCCCGGTGAAGCCTTCCCGGGCCTCATCCCACTTACCCCACAGGCGCAACGTGGCCACCTTCCCGTCCCGGCGCAGGAAGGGGACCTCCACGCCCACCACCCGTCCCTGAGCCGCCTGGGCCAGGAGGCGTTCCCAGGCCGCCGGCTCCGCCACCCGGTCTTGCGGCACAAATTCTTCAAGCAGGCTGTCGGCCTCCGGCCAACCCAACATACGGGCCAGGGCGTCATTGGCGGCCACGAGACTGAAGCCGGGTAAGCGGGCCTGAAATCTCCCCACGCCGGCTTCCTCCTCCCATAAAACCCCTGGGGCTGCGGCGACCGTCCCCCGGCCCTGGGCTGCTCCCTCCCGCAGTCGGCGGCATTCCTCCCCGTGCCGCCGGATTACGAGTCCCGCGGCGGCAACGCCGGCCAGAAGCTCCGCCAGATCTTTCTGGGCGCTGAGCCGGCGCCCTTCGGGGCCCAAGACCGCCAGGACTCCCATGGTCTTTCCGGCCACTCGCAGCGGCACGGCCAGACAGGCGGCCAGATGCGCCTCCCGGAGCGCCGCCGCCCAGGGAAGGGGCCCAAAATCTTCTGCCACCAGATCGCCCCACACCGCCACCCCGGTCTGGTAAGCCTGGCTGAAAGGATGCTGCTCCGGAGCACCCAGGAGAGTGAAGGAAGCAGCGATGAACACCGGGGGGAGGGAGCCGGCCCAGGCCACGGGCTTGAGCCTCTCGTCCTGGGGCAGAAGAATCACCGCGGCAGCCCCGCCCACGGCTTCCACCGCCAGGTGGCAGACTTCCCGGAGAAAGGGGCCTTCTTCCATCTCGCCGGCCAGGAGCTCCAAAGCCCGGCGGAGTGACCGGGGCACTGAAGCCGGCGAGGAAAGCCCCGTTTCCTTGTCTGGGATGTCAACCGTCATTGCCGTGGCTCACCTAAATCATCCATAGCCTGCCGCAGAAAATGTAAGGGGAGAAGTATTACATTCTCACATAGCAAAAAAATTCTCTTTTTTAAAGAAAAAAGGGGCAAATAAAGTAGAGGGCCAGATCAGGGAGGGCTTCTATTCTTATCGAATAAGAAAAGCCAGTTGGCAGGCAGGCCCGATGGTTATCCTGGCGGCAGTCCCTGAAGGCCGAAAACATATCCTTTCATCGGACCGGCTCACGGTCACAGAGGCACCAGCTCTACCCGGCCCCAGGCCCCCAGGGTCTCTCCCACCACCACCACTGCGCCCACAGCACCGGGAATGCCCGCCAGCCAGGCCAGGGCCGGGTCGATATCCTGAGGCCTCCGCACCCGATTACCCAGGGCGGTGGCCAGGGCATCGGCCAGCGCCGCGGTGGGCGCCAGCACGCAGGCGGCGTCGGCCCGGCCCAAACTGAGGGAATGACCCACCGTGCCCGAGGAGGTGCACACCCCCAGGGGGGTGTCTTCGGCGCCTATCCTTAAGCCCACCCGGTGGCTTAAGGGCGAGGCCCCGGCATAGAGGGCCACGGTGGCCGGCTGGGTGAGGGCGAGAAAGACATCCCCGCCATTTTCCACGATGACTTCGGGGCTTACGGCCATCAGGACCCGGCCCACCCGCTCCGCCAAAGCCCCCGCCACCGCCGCCATGGGCCCCACCCCGGCCACCTGGGCCGCGGCCACCATCTCCCGCACCACCGGGGGCGCAAAGGGGTCATCGGGCCATGGCGTCAGCACCTCGAGAAAATCGGGGTGGGCGGCGATGTAGCTCTCCAGCCGGGCCCGCTCCTGCACCACCGTCTCCCGGGCCAGACCGCTCAGATCCCGCTCGGCCAGGATGAGGAGGTCCGTCTGCTGCACCGCCACCCGGAAGGCCACCAGGCCCTCCCGGGCCATGCGGGTGCGATAGGTGCGGGGTTCATGTGGCGCCATCGGCTTAAGATACCTCAGAAACGTTGCCCCAGAAGGTTGAAATAGACTGGCAGGAAGCGGTGGCCCCCTGCCCTCTCCCGATTCCCTTGCCCGAAGCCCTATGAGTGACGCGGGCTTCTCCTTCAGCCCGAGCCTTCTTCAGCCCCGGAGGGCAATGAGCACTGCGCCCCCCACCATGAAGAGCACCCCGGCCAGGCGGGGCAAAAACGGCCTTTCATGGAGCCACAGGCCGCCCAGCAGCACCCCGAAAAGCAGGCTTAAGCGCTTGACCCCGATGAGATAGGCGGTGGAGGTCAGCATCACCCCGAAGGTGAAGCACAGGATACTGGTGACCACGGATAAGCCCAACAAGACTCCCCACACCAGCCGGCCCCGGAGCCCGTCTTTGAGGCGCACCCGGCTGAAAGGGTAACCCGTGAGCATGACCCCGCCGAAAAACAAGGGGTAGGCAATGCCCATGAACAGGGGACTGGAGTGGAGGATGGCCAGCTTGTAGAGGGTGGCGGTGAAGGAAAAGATGAAGGCCACCAGGAGCATCATGCGGGCGCCCCGCTCCCGAAACAGGGCGGCCAGCGGCCCTAAGACGCCCTTGACCCCGGTGCCCAGGCTGAGAATGTAGCCCCCCACCCCGATGAGCACGATGCCCACCAGGCCTGCCCGGTCCGGCATCTCCCCCAAAAGCAGCCACCCCGTGCCCAGGATGAAGACCGGGGTAAAGGAGAGGAAGGGGATGCACAAAGACAGGTGGCAGGTCTTCAGGCTGGCCATATAGAGCAACGACGAGCTCACCTCCAGCACCGTGAGGACTGCCAGGGTCAGGAGGAGGTGCCAATGAAAGGCGGGCCACTCCACCAGGAAAGCAGCAGCTGCAAGAAAGGGCGCGGCGCACAGGATGCGGGTGAGCCCCATGCCGTAGGGAGTGAGATGGCTAAAATGGCGCTTGATGAGGGCGTCCGCCCCGGCGTCCCCCAGCGCCGCTCCCAAGCCAAAGAGGAGCCAGAGGTACTCCACCGCCTCAGGCCTCCCCTTGAGCCCCGGCAACCTTCATGGCCGCCAGGTGGTTGGCCAGGGCCACAAACTCCGCCACGCTCAGGGTCTCGGCGCGGCGTTGCGGCTCAATCCCCACGGCCTGCAAGAGCTCCGGCACCTGGGCGGGAGAGAGTCCCAGGTCCGCGGCACCCGCCCCCAGGCTGTTGTGCAGGGTCTTGCGCCGCTGCCCGAAGGCCAGGCGCACCAGCCGCCGCAGCAGCTCCGGGTCGGCCGCCGCCGGCTGGAAAAGCCGCGGCCGCAGGCGCACCACGGTGGAGTTGACCTGAGGCGGCGGGTAGAAATTCCCCGGGCCCAGGGTAAACAGGGACTCGATGGCGAAGTGATACTGCAGGAGCACGGAGAGGATGCCGTAATCCTTGTTGCCGGGCGCGGCCATGAGCCGCCGAGCCACTTCCTGCTGCATCATCAGCACCGCCCGCTCCATGGCCGCCTTGTCCGTCGCCAGCTTGAATAGCAAGGGGGAAGTGATCTGGTAAGGCAGATTCCCCACCACCTTGAGGGGCCACCCCACCTCCCGGGCCAGGGCCGTCAGGTCGTAGGTGAGGACGTCCTGGCAGAGGATGAGGACCTGGGGCTGGTTTTGAAATTCCTGCTGAAGAAACTCCGCCAGACGGTGGTCCAGCTCCAGAGCCACCAGGCGGCCGGCCTGCTCCGCCAGAAGGCTAGTAAGAGCCCCCAGCCCCGGGCCCACCTCCACCACCACATCCTCCGGTGTGAGGTCCAGGGCAGCCACGATGCGCCGGGCCTGCTTGGGCTGGGTGAGGAAGTGCTGCCCCAAGGATTTCTGGGGCTTGAGACCCAGGCGTTCAAGAAGCGTCCGGGGAGAGGGGCTGGACACAGACAGACCTGCCGCGGCGGCGCTGCCGTTGGCGCCGCACGGCCCACAGGGTGAGGAAATAAGAGGCCACCGCCGGCGGCAGAGCAATGATCACCCCGCCCACCTGCAGCGCCAGGCCCCCCCGCCAGAGGACCTCCAGGGCGCTTTTCCAGGTCCAGACCTCCGGCAGGGTGAGCACCCCGCCGGGAAAGAGCAGGTAGGCTCCCACCTCAAAGGCCAGGATATACAAGGGCACGATGGTCAGCGGATTCATCACCCAGATGCCGAGATAGGCGGTGACCACCGAGACCCGGAGCAGGGGCGCCAGGGTGAGCACCGTCACCATATGGAAGGGCACCGTGGGGGTGATGCCCACAAAGACCCCCAGGGCCATCCCCCAGGCCAGCTTGCGGGGATCGCCCCGCAGCCGGCTGAGCCTCAGCCAGTAATAGCGGAGCAGCCGCCTCAGTTTCATGCGGGCCCGGATTCCGCCGCCGGAGGCGGGTGCCCCTCCTCCCGCAGGCGCCGCCGGAGCACCTTGCCCACCGCGCTCTTGGGGAGCTCCGTGCGGAATTCCACCTGCCGGGGCACCTTGTAGGCCGCCAGGCGCTCCTTGCAGAAGGACTGCACTTCCTCCGGAGTGAGCTGGGCTCCGGGCTGGGGCACGATGACCGCCTGTACCATCTCCCCCCGATACGGGTCCGGCACTCCCACCACCACCGCCTCCTTGATACCGGGGTGCTGGAAGAGGACCTCCTCCACCTCCCGGGGGAAGATCTTGTAGCCGGCGCTGATAATGATGTCCTTTTTTCTGTCTATTATATAAAAATATCCGTCCTCATCCATCCGGGCCAGATCGCCGGTATAGAGCCAGCCGTCCCGGAGCACCAGGGCGGTCTCCGCGGGTTGGCGCCAGTAGCCCTGCATCACCTGGGGCCCCCGGATGATGAGCTCCCCCACCTCCCCCGGCGGCAGGTCCCGCTCACCGGTGACGGCGTCCATAATGCGGGCGTCGGTGCCGGGAAAAGGCACCCCGATGCTCCCCACCGGTCGCGGGCCGCCAAAGGGCATGAAGTGGGTGACGGGGCTGGCCTCGGTAAGGCCGTAACCCTCCAGAATGGTGCAGCCGGTGAGGCGCTCGAAGCTCTGCCGCACCTCCGCCGGCAAAGGCGCGGAGCCGCTGACGCAGGCCCACAGGGAGGAAAAATCCACCGTGCGGATCTCCGGGTGATGAATCAGGGCCACAAACAGGGTGGGCACCCCGGGGAGCAAGGTGGGCCGGCCTTTTTTGAGGAGGCGCAGAAACTCCCGGATCTCAAAGCGGGGCAAGAGCAGGACCTGGGCGGCCACCGACACCGGCCAGTTGAGGCAGACGGTGAGCCCGAAGGCATGAAACATGGGGAGCAGGCCCACCAGGCGCTCCTCCCCCACCTTCACCTGGGGCAGCCAGGCGTTGATCTGGGCCACGTTGGCCATGAGGTTGGCGTGGGTGAGGATGGCGGCCTTGGGCGTGCCGGTGGTGCCGCCGGTGTATTGCAGCACCGCCACGTCCGCCGGACCGGGCCGGGGCGGCTCCGGGTAAGGGGGCGAGGCCAGCAGGCGGGCGTAGCGGGCATACCCCGCGGCCTTGGGGCAGCCCCGGGGCAGTCCCTGGCGCCAGGCCTTGAGCGGATAGAGCCAGTTAAGGGGCCAGGGGAGGGCATCGGTGAGGGAGGTGACAATGATGCGGCTGAGCTTGCCCTCCGCCAGCAGCCCCGCCGCCTTGGGGAGGAGATGGTCCAAGGCCACCAGCATCCGGGCCCCGGAGTCCTCCACCTGGTGGCGCACCTCGCTTTGGCTGTTTAAGGGGTTGATGAGCACCACCACCGCGCCCAAGGATAGGGCGGCGAAATAGGCGGTGACCAATTGCGGGCAGTTGGGCAGGAGGAGGGCCAGGCGCTCCCCGGGGGCCAGGCCCAGCTCCGTGAGGCCCTGGGCCAGCCGGGCAACCTGGTCCCTCAGGGCGGCATAAGTGGTAATGCGGCCGTAAAAATTCAGGGCCGGCCGGTCCCCAGCGCGCGCCGCCGCCTGCCACAGGAGCCAGGGCACCGGCTCCTCCGGCACCTCAATCTCCGGTGGCACCCCGGGATCATAATGTCGGAGCCAAGGCCGGTTCATGGCCGCGGGTCAAGGCCGTACGGCCGGGGAAAGGAGACCTCCCCCGGTCCATAAAATTCACCCTCGTGGCGCCGGGCTCGTCACCGGGGGCAGCCGGCATACCCGGATGACCGCCCGCCGATGCCCCGTGAGGCCCAGAGGGTGCGGGCGAATCAGGCTGGGCCAGTCCCGGTGCTGCAGGCCTCGCAGGTGCAGGCGGCCCGGTCGGCGGCGGTGGCCTCCCGCACCTCCCGCACGGTGACGCTGACGTCCAGAGCCTGGCCCGCCAGAGGGTGGTTGAAGTCCACCACCACGGTGTCGTCCTTCACTTCCATGAGGATGAAATACACCGGATGGCCTTCCTCATCCTCAGTCTCAAAGACCACCCCAGGGGTGAGCTCCACGTTGGGATCGAACTCCGCCTTGGGGATCTCGACGATGAGGTCCTCATCCACCTCGCCGTAGGCCTGCTCCGGGGTGAGGTGCACGGTGCGGGAGTCGCCCACCGTAAGGCCCACCAGGGCGGCCTCCAAATCCGGGGGCATGATGCCGTGGCCCATGCAGAAGGAGAGGCGCTCCGGCGTGCCGCCGGGAGGAAAGCTCTGCCCGCTGGGCAGGCGGATGAGGTAATCCACGGTCACAAAGGATTCTGGAGTGATCTGCACAATGTATCCTTTTTAAACTTTCAGGAGTGAAAAGAAAAGGGGAGCCCTCCCCGGGCTGCCCCTGGGTCATAGAATATGGCGGCGGCGGCCAGCTTTGGGATCAGGCCTCCTTGTGCCCGAGGATGATGCGGCCGGTATTGAACAGATTGCACGGGATGACCTGGTCGATGATGATACCGGCCTCCTTCATCACCCCAATGACATCCAGGTCGGTGGTGAAGCCGATGCGCACAAAGATGGGGGCCAGGAGCTCTTCCAGGCGCCCCCAGTAGTTGCCGTTGTTGCTGCGGGTGTGGTTCACCACGATGAACTTGCCCCCGGGCTTCACCACCCTCAGCATCTCCCGGCAGACACGGTAGGGGTCGGAGACCGTGGTGATGACGTAGGCGCTCATCAGGGCGTCGAAGGTGTTATCGGGGAACTCCAGATTGGCGGCGTCCATCACCTGGAGGGTGAAGCGGCAGCCGCTGTTGAGGCGCTGGGCCTTGGCCTTGGCCTGCTCGATCATGGCCGGCGAGATGTCAATGCCCACTACCTCGGTCTGGGGCGGGTAGAATTCCAGGGTGGAGCCGGGACCGACGCCGATCTCCAGGATCTTCTGATGGGGCCGCTTGTCCAGGTAGTGAAAGGCGCGGCGCCGACCCGGGCCCAGCAGGTGGCCGAAGATGTGATCATAAAAAGGGGAATAAAAAGAATATAATTTTTCCATATATGAAGGGCAGACCTTGCACTTCATGGGCAAACCTCGCTCACTGGATTGTGGCTGGATAGTTGGGGAAAGAGGCCAGGATTTTTAACAGGCCAATTATACTGCAGTCTGCTCACGAAAGTAAATGGATTTTTTTGCCATGGGCCTCTGGAGGGGCATTTTTTCCTCCGCCGGCCGCGGGGTTGCTCTCCCTGTCCGGACCTGTGACCTGTCCTGGTTCGTCCGGGGTATCCGGTTGACAGTCCCCCCTGCTTCCGGATATGGTGAAGGCTGTCTCACCGTGGTGAAGGAAGGTTCTGCCCATTCGGGCCGGTCTGAGGCGACAGCCCATAAACAGGTCTGTCCTCAAAGGGGCCGGGAGGCGGCGCTCTCCCGGAGGGGCCGCTGGTCCTGAAACTCCTGAGGGCGGATTTTCCCTGAATCTGATACAGTAAAGTAAAGTCAACCTGACCCCGGAAATCTGGCGGAGGAGAGTGCATGGCCAACAACAAACCCCAGGGCCTGAGGCGGGTGGTGGTGACCGGAGTGGGCATGGTCACCTCCATGGGCCTGGATGTGGAGACGGTGTGGCGCAAACTTCTGGCGGGGGAGTCCGGCATCCGGCGCCTCAGCCCCCGCTACGAAGAGGCCGCCCGGGCCTTCAAGGCCCCGGAGGACTTCCCCCTCATCGGCGGCGAGATTGTGGACTTCGACCTCAAGGCCCTCATGGAGGCCCGCAAGAAAGTGGTCACCAAGGAGGACCTGAAGCAGATCAAATATACCGACCGCTTCACTCAGTACGCCTTGGCCGCCAGCCTGGAGGCCATCAAGGATTCCGGCATCGATCTGGAGGCCGAGGACCCGGAGCGGGCCGGGGTGATCATCGCCAGCGGCATGGGGGGCGTGGCCTCCTGGGAGGAGTCCATGATCCGCATGCTCAATGAAGGGGTGCGGCGGGTCTCGCCTTTTCTCGTGCCCAAGATGATTCCCAACCTGGCCGCGGGCAACGTCTCCATCAGCTTCAAGGCCAAAGGCCCCAACATCGCCCTGTCCACCGCCTGCGCCGCCGGCTCGCACGCCATCGGCATGGCCCTGCGCTCCATCCAGCTGGGGGAGTCCGACATGATGGCCGCTGGCGGCAGCGAAGCGGCCATCACGCCTCTCACTATCACCGGCTTTTACCGCATGGGGGCCCTGGCCCTGGGCTACAACGACAGGCCAGAAGCCGCCAGCCGTCCCTTTGACGTGCACCGCTGCGGCTTTGTCATGGCCGAGGGTGCTGGCATCCTGGCCCTGGAGGAGCTGGAGCACGCCAAAAACCGGGGGGCCCGCATCTATGCTGAGGTGGTGGGTTTCGGCATGACCGGGGACGCCCACCATATCACTGACCCGCACCGGGAAGGGGCCATGCGCTGCATCCGGGCCGCCCTGGAGGATGCCGGGCTGGCGCCGGAAGACATTGACTACGTCAATCCCCACGCCACCGCCACCCCGGTGGGGGACAAAAACGAAGCCCAGGCGCTGTGCGAGATCTTTCCGCCGGGGCATCGGCCGCTGGTGAGCGGCACCAAGTCCATGACCGGGCATCTTCTGGGAGCCGCAGGCGCGGTGGAGGCCATCTTCACCATCCTCTCCATCCGGGACGGCATTGTGCCCCCCACCATCAACCTGGAGGAGGTGGACCCGGAGTGTGACGGGTTGGACTATGTGGCGGGCCAAGCCCGCAAGGCCGACATCCGCTGCGCCCTCTCCAACTCCTTCGGGTTCGGCGGCACCAACGCCACCCTGGTGTTCAAACGCTACGAGGAGTGAGCCGGCCGCCGCCCGGCCGGTGGCCACCTCACGGGCGCAGGATCCGAATTTAGGAGCAGGAACTGGGAGCAACGGACCGAGAATCCTCTCCCCGCATGAATCAGCCCCCCGCCACCATCCGCATTGCGGTCATCGTGGACCGCGGCCCCTGCGGCTGCCTGCCGCTGGTGCTCCCCTTTTCGGTGGCGGGCTATCCCCTGGTGGAGGTGGAATTCTTTCAGGCGCCCACCACGGGCGAGGCCCTGCCGCCCCGGTCAGGTCCCCGGGCTTTCCCCGAAGCCCTGGAGCTGGGACTTATTGAGGAGCGCCCCCCCTCCGCCCTCAGGCCCCTGACGGAGCTCAACCCTGACGCCTTCGACCTCATTTTGGACTGGCAGCATTGGCTGGAGCAGGTGCTGGGCATCCCCCCGGAACGCCTGGGGAACCTGGTCACCGGGCCCGGCACCGCCTACCTGGGGGAGATCATCTGCCAGTTCCAGGAATTGCGCCAGAAGATGGAGCTCTCCGGCGCCATCCTCCTCAACGTCACCGACGCCATCGTCACCATCAATGAAGATCACATCATCATCGGCTACAACTACGGCGCCGAAAAGATGCTGGGATACAAGCGGGAGGAGGCCCTGGGGCAGGATCTGAGCATCATCATCCCGCCCCCCCACAAGGAGCAGCACAAGGAGTATGTGCGCCGCTACCTGGCCACCCGGGTGCCTCGGGTCATCGGCAAGCACCTGGAGCTCAACGCCCAGCGCCGGGACGGCAGCGAGTTCCCCATGGACATCTCCTTTTCGGTGGCGGAGATCCGGGGCAATTTCTATTTCACCGGCATCATCCGGGACATGACGGAAAACAAGCGCCTGGAGGAGCGCCTGCTGCAGAGCGAACGCCTGGCTGCGGTGGGGAACACTGTGAGCCACATCGCCCATGAGATCAAAAACCCCCTGGCCATCATCGGCGGCTTTGCCCGCCAGTTGGCCAAGGCCGAGACCCTGGATGACAAAGGCCGCCAGAAGCTGAACATCATCGTGGAGGAGGTCTCCCGGCTGGAAGGGATGCTGGCCCAGATGCGGGACTTCGTCAAGCGCCCGCCGGCCCGCAAGTCCGTCAACGACCTGGAGCAGCTCCTGGATGAGGTCATAGACCTTTTCCAGGACACCTTTCAGGAGCATCACATCACAGTCACGCGGGTGAAGGAGGCGGAGCTGCCCCTCCTGGAGTTCGACCGGCAGCAACTTCACCAGGTGCTGGTCAACTTGTTCAAGAATGCCCTGGAAGCCATGCCCCGGGGCGGAGAGCTGAGGGTAGCCACCGCCCTGAGCGACGGGCAGGCGGAGATCCGCATCACCGATACCGGCGAGGGCATGGCGCCGGAGGTGTTGTCCCGCATCTTCACGCCGTATTTCACCACCAAGGAAAAGGGCACCGGCCTGGGGCTGGCCATCTGCCGCAACATCGTGGAGGAGCACGGCGGCTGCCTCATCGCCGACAGCGCCCCCGGGCATGGCTCCACTTTCACCATCCGCATCCCCTTGTCGGACCCGCCGG
This sequence comes from Desulfobaccales bacterium, assembly GCA_037481655.1. Lineage (NCBI taxonomy): Bacteria > Pseudomonadati > Thermodesulfobacteriota > Desulfobaccia > Desulfobaccales > Desulfobaccales bacterium. The sequence continues at coordinate 110,949 of JBBFLF010000006.1, forward strand.
AATCGTGAGCCCCCCTCCCCTCCTGGCCCTGCATGACCTGGAAGTTCACTTCCACCTGCCCGCCGGCCGTCTGCAGGCGGTGGGCGGCGTGAGCCTGGAGCTCTGTTCCGGGGAGACCCTGGGGCTGGTAGGGGAATCGGGCTGCGGCAAGACGGTGACCGCCCATGCGGTGCTGCAGCTCCTGCCCGAGACCGCCCAGGTGCGGGGGCGAATACTTTTTGAAGGTGAGGATCTCCTCTCCTGGCCGCCGGAGCGCCTGCGGCAGGTGCGGGGGAACCGCATCGGCATGGTCTTCCAGGAGCCCATGACCGCCCTCAACCCGGTGTTCACCATCGGCGAGCAGGTGGCGGAGGTTCTCATGGTGCACCGGGGCCTCTCCCGGGCGGCGGCCTTGCAGGAGGCGGCCCGGGCCTTGAGCCGGGTGGGGCTCCCCGATGCCGAGCGGCGCCTGAAGCAGTATCCCCACCAGCTCTCCGGGGGTCTGAGGCAGCGGGTGCTCATCGCCATGGCCCTGGTGCTGTCCCCGGCTCTGCTCATCGCCGATGAGCCCACCACCGCCCTGGACGTCACCATCCAGGCCCAGATTCTGGAGCTGCTCCGGCGGCTCAAGCGGGAGCTGGGGCTGGCGGTGCTCTTCATCACCCACAACCTGGGCATTGTGGCCCAGGTGGCGGAGCGGGTGGCGGTGATGTATGCCGGCCTGCTGGTGGAGGAGGCCCCCACCCCCCGCCTCTTCAAGTCTCCCAGCCACCCGTACACGCAAGGCCTGTTAGCCTCGGTGCCCCGCCTGGACTTCACCCGGCCGGCCGGAGCGCCGTTGCAGCCCATCCCCGGGCAGGTACCGGATCTTTTTCACCCGCCGACGGGGTGCCTGTTTGCCGAGCGCTGTCCGCACCGCTTCAATCCCTGCGGGGAGCCACCCCCCTGGAAGACCGTGGCTCCGGGCCACCGGGTGCGCTGCTGGCTGTACTCCTGACCCGGCCCTGCCGAGCCGGCGATAGGGCTTTGTCCGCGCCGGACCCGGCATCCCACTCACCCGTGAATCCCCTCCCCTGCCCGGCCCGTGGTATACTTTTTTCTATGGCCAGGATCCTGTACGGCGTCCAGGGGAGTGGCACCGGTCACGCAGTGCGAGCCCTGACGGTGGCCCGGCGCTTTCCGGAGCATGAGTTTCTCTTTGTCAGCTTCGGCTCCGGGGCCCAGGTGCTTAAGGCCGAATACCCGGTGGCGGTCCTGCCGGCTCCAGACACCGTCTACCGCCGGCACCGCCTGGTGGTCTCCGCCACCGTGATTGCGGCCCTCCGGTATGCCGGCCAGGACCGGCTCAATAAAGAGCGCCTGCTGAGGCTCATTGACGCCTTCCAGCCGGAGGTGGCCCTGTCGGATTATGATTACCTGGTGCCCTGGGCCAGCCGGCGGCTGGGGCTCCCCTGCCTGGGGTTAGACCACCAGCATGTCATCACCTGCTGCCGCCACCGCCTGCCGCCTGTTTCCCGGCCCGCCTACTGGGTGACCTCTACCGTCATCCGCCGGCTCTACGGTGAGGTCACCTGGCGCCTGGTGACCTCCTTTTTCCATCCTCCCCTCAGAAACGGGGTCAGGGCCCGGCTGGTGCCGCCCCTGTTGCGGGAGAGCGTGCTTAAGCGGCAGCCCACCTCCGGGGAGCACGTGGTGGCGTATCAGAGTGTGTCCACCTTCCGGCACTTCCTCCCTTTCCTGCGCTCCCTCCCCCGGCCGGTGTATGTCTATGGGCTGGGCGAGCGGGGGCAGGAGGGCAATCTCCATTTTAGGCCCCGCTCGGAGGAGGGGTTTCTGGACGATCTGGCGTCATGTGCCTATGTGGTGGCCGGGGGCGGCCATACCGCCATCTCCGAGGCCCTGTATTTCGGCAAGCCGGTGCTCTCTTTCCCCATCCGCCGCCACACCGAGCAATTTCTCAACGCCTATTACCTGGATAAGCTGGGCTATGGGATGAGGGTCAGCCGCTTCCGTCCCGGCCCCGGCCTGTGGCGTCGCTTTGAGAGACGACTGGCGGACTTTGCCGCTCGCATCCGGGAGGGGAGCTTCGTGGGCAATGAGGAGATCTTCGCCCGGGTGGCGGCCTTCATTGACAGCCGGGGGCGCCATCTCGGAGGAGAGGATGCCCCCTGAACGCCCCCTGAAGGTGGCAGTCACCGTGGATGTGGAGGAGGAGGGCCTCTTTGTGGGCCGCTTCCCCCGCCAGGCCTTGGGGGTGAAAAATGTGGCCCATCTTTCCCGGGTGGAGTTCATCTCCCAGGACTTCGGCCTGCCCCTGACCCTCCTGACCACGTACCAGGTGGCCCGGGAGCCCGCCGCAGTCCGGGTGCTGGCGGACTTTAAGCGGCGCTTCGGGGCGGAGGTGGCCGCGCATCTCCACCCCTGGAACACGCCTCCTTTCCTCCCGGGCCCCGAACCGATGCGCTCCGAGGCCCTGCCCCGGGAGCTTTTGGCTGCCAAGCTGGCCACCCTGCTTTCCACCCTGCAGGAGGCGGGCTTTCCTGCGCCCGTCTCCTTCCGCATGGGCCGCTTTGACTGGGGGCCGAAGATCCTCTCCCTCCTGCCGGAGCGCGGCCTGCGGGTGGACAGCAGCATGGTGCCCCTGACCCAGATCATTGGCGGCCCGGACCATTTCCTGGCGCCGCCGGACCCTTTCCACCTAGGGGACGCCCGGGGAAAGCCCCTGCCCCTTGTGGAGGTGCCCCTGACCCTGGTGCCCCTGCATCCGGCGGCCGCCCGGGGGGTATACCGCCTCTCGACCCGGTTCCCCGGCCGCCTGGGCCAGCTCCTCAGGGCCTGGTTTCCCTATGTGCTGAGCGCCGGGGTGCAGCCGGTGTGGTTCCCCCTGCCCTGGATGCGCCTGGCGGCCCGGCTGCATGCCGCCCGGGGCGGGGAGGTGCTCTGCCTGTTTTTCCACTCCTCCGAACTCATGCCCGGCGGCACCCCCCACAATAAAACTGAGGCTGCGGTGGCCCGGCTGGTGGGGAAAATTCGGGCCTTCCTCGGCTGGCTCACCCGGCATTTCCGGGTCACCGGGGTCACCCTGGGGGAGCTGGGGCAGACGGCGCCCGCCCCAGAGCGAACAGAGGCCCGGCTCTGGTCCCCCCCGGATTTCCCAGGGTGCATAAACTGAGAGCGCGAAGGGGGATGGGCAAGGTCGATGAAGCTGACTCGCCCCCCTCACTCCCCTCCCCCTATGACCATCTGGCCATCGAGGACACGGCTGCCGTTGCATTTATAAAACTTAAGAAGGGTGAGGAAACGGGCTGGGAGCGAAGGACGAGGTGAACGCTCCATGTCCCTTTCTCCGCACTAGTTTGAAATAAACCCGGGGGAATGAGGCGATCGCCGCACCGGCGTTGAGGATAACAGAATTTTAATTTGACAATAACCGGATAAACGATTATATGCATAGGTATGAAACTGCAGGCCCGTTTTTTCAAATCCCTGGCCGATGAGACCCGGCTTCAGATCCTCTTTCTCCTCTCTCAGAAAGAGGAGCTCTGCGTCTGTGACATCATGGAGGTCCTGGGCATCACCCAGTCCAAGGCCTCTCGCCACCTGCGCACCCTGCTGCACCTGGGATGGGTCACCGACCGGCGGGACGGCGTGTGGATGTATTACCGCCTGAACCTCACCCCCGGCAGCATGACGGAGCAGCAGCTGAAGCTCCTGAAGCGCTGGTGGCAGGACCTGCCCGAGGCCCGGGAGCTCAAGGCGCGCCTCACGCAGTGGCTGGCCGCCAAGGGCCGCCAGCCCCGGCCGGCCACCGCCCCCGCGGCCTGCACCTGCGGCTGACCGCCGGCCCCGGCAAAGGGAGAGAAAGCGGCTAAAACCGCAGGCCAAAGTGACTGCCTCGGCAGGGTGACCCAAACACAAAAACGCCTCAGGAGCCCTGAATGACCGCCACCGTCGCCAAGCGCCTGGGATTTGTGGAGCGCTTCCTCACCCTCTGGATCATCCTGGCCATGGTCTTGGGGGTGCTGGTGGGCTACACTTTTCCCGGGGTGGCCAGATTCATTGATTTCTTCACCGTGGGCACCACCAATCTGCCCATCGCCGTGGGCCTCATCCTCATGATGTATCCGCCCCTGGCCCGGGTCAACTACCATGAGCTGCCCCGGGTCTTCTCCCAGGTGCGGATCCTGTCGCTGTCCCTGATCCTCAACTGGGTCATCGGGCCGGTGCTGATGTTCGCCCTGGCGGTCATCTTTCTTTCCGGCTACCCGGAATATGCCGTGGGCCTCATCCTGGTGGGGCTGGCCCGCTGCATTGCCATGGTCATCGTCTGGAACGAGCTGGCCGGCGGCCACCGGGAGTACTGCGCCGGCCTGGTGGCCTTCAACGCCATCTTCCAGATGGCCCTCTACGCCGTCTATGCCTATCTCTTCATTTCGGTCTTCCCCAAGTGGCTCCATCTGGCCTTCGCCCGGGACGTGCATGTGGGAATCCTGGAGGTGGTGGTGACGGTGCTCATTTACCTGGGCATCCCCTTTTTCGCCGGCCTCCTGAGCTATTTCATCCTGGGCGGCCTCAAGGGCCGGGAGTGGTACGAGACCAAGTTCATCCCGAAAATCAGCCCCATCACCCTCATCGCCCTGCTCTTCACCATCGTGGTGATGTTCTCCCTCAAGGGGGAATACATCGTCAGCCTGCCCCTGGATGTGGTGCGCATCGCCATCCCCCTGGCCATCTACTTCGTGGTCATGTTCCTCCTCACCTTCTTTCTGGCCATGCGGCTGGGGGCCACCTATCCGGTGTCCGCCACCTTGTCCTTTACTGCGGCCAGCAATGACTTTGAGCTGGCCATCGCCGTGGCCATTGCGGTCTTCGGCATTCACTCCGGCATGGCCTTTGCCACCGTCATCGGGCCGCTTCTCGAAGTGCCCATTCTCCTTTCCCTGGTGCATGTGGCCCTGCATTTCAAGCGCAAATATTTCACCTGTGCCGGCTGCGGCCGGGAGGCCGGGCTGGAGATGCTCTTCCGCTTCCGCCAGGGCAGTCGGGAAGGCTACCTCTGCCCCGCCTGTGTTCAGGGCACCCTGACGGGCGGCAACCCCCAACGCTGAGGTCCACCCCTCAATAAAGGACTTTCGCCATGTTTGATAAAATCCTGCTGGCCACCGATCTCTCCTCCGCCTGGGACGAGATCATCGCCTGCGCCGGCGAATTCAAGGTGCTGGGCGCCCGGGAGCTCATCCTGGTGCATGTGATCACCGTGAAGTTCCTGGGGGGCATGGAGGCGAAGCTCCTGGCCGAGGCCGAACCCCGGCTGGCGGCCCAGAAAGAGAAGCTCGCGGCCCAAGGCTTCCAGGTCGCCACCGAGGTGGTCACGGGCCTCCCGGGCTACGTGCTCTACGATGTGGCCCGTCAGTATGGGGCCAAGCTCCTGGTGGTGGGGCCCCAGAAGACCTCCCGCTGGCAGGAGCGCCTGCTGGGCTCCGTCACCGGCGCCGTCCTCCACCGGGCCGAGCTCCCCATCCTGCTCCTCAAGGCCCGCATCACAGAAGAGATGCCGGAGGGCACCTGCCGCCTGCAGGCCACCGAGCTGCTCCGCCATGTGCTTTTCCCCACGGATTTCTCCGAGACCGCCCAGGGCGCTTTGGAAGTGCTGCAGGAACTGGGACCCCGGGGGGTGGCCAAGGTGAGCCTGCTCCATGCCCTGGATGTCCCCGGGGGCTTTGAATACCCGCCGGGCTTTCAGGAGCTGGCGGTGGCCCAGGCCGAGGGGCAGCTGGCCGACTGGGCCGGAAAACTCCGGCAAGCCGGCATCCCTGAGGTGCAGACGATCTTTGATCCCGGCCGGCCGCTCCCCGCCATCCTCAGGGCCCTGGAAACGGAGGACATCTCCCTCATCCTCATGGGCACCCAGGGAAAGGGTTTTCTCAAGGAGTTGTTTTTGGGGAGCGTGGCCCACAACGTGGCCCGTCTGGCCCCTTGCCCGGTGCTCCTCATCCCGCCGGCCCGGCGCTGAGGAGGGATGTGAAGGGGGGTAATAAACGCCGGCTACTCAGGTACGGCCCGGCGCTGTCCGCACTCTTAGCAATGTGAATCTGAAAAGGATACCAGCCTGATGCCCAAACGAGTTGTGACCGTCGCCCTGCTGGTGCTTCTGGGGGCGGCCCTGATGGCGGCCTGCAGCTCCGAGACGGAAAAATCGCCACCGGCCGCCGCCGGTGAGGCCCTCACCACCCCCGGACGCCCGGCGGTGCTGGAATTCGGCGCCAAGACCTGCCTGCCCTGCATCCAGATGCAGAAGGTCATCGCCGAGCTCACCGCCAGCCACGGGGACCGGGTGGACTTCCGCATGATTTATGCCGACGAGCAGCGGCATCTCTTTCCCCGCTTCCGCATCACCCTCATCCCCACCCAGGTCTTCGTGGACGCCCAGGGCCGGGAGGTGGAGCGGCACATCGGGCCCCTCACCCGGGAAGAGCTGCTGGCCAAGCTGAAGCAGTTGAATTTCATTCAATAACGGCGGAGAACATGGTGGGATTGAGTGACTCCCTGGGGCAGGTCCTGCTGACCCGGCCTTGGTTGGCCTACGGCGCCTCATACCTCGGCGGCGTCATCGCCACCGCCAGCCCCTGCATTTTGGCCAGCATCCCCCTGATCATCGGCTTTGTGGGGGGCTACGCCCGGGACAGCCGGAGCCAGGCCTTCCTCTTCTCCCTCACCTTTGTGGTGGGCCTGGCCGTGGTCATGTCCGGGCTGGGCGCCCTGGCGGCCCTCATGGGCACCCTGCTGGGGGACATCGGCACGTACTGGTATTTCATCGTGGCCGCCATCCTTATGCTCATGGGCCTGCAACTCACTGGCGTCCTGAAGCTGAACCTGGGCGGTAATTCCCGGCGCGTGTTCTCCCGCCGGACCGGTCTTTTAGGCGCCTTGGTCCTGGGCATGCTCTTCGGGTTGGTGCTTTCCCCTTGCGCCAGCCCGGTGCTGGCGGTCATTCTCACCCTGGCCGCAGTCCAGGGCCAGGTGGCCTACGGCAGCACCCTGCTCTTTACCTACGCCCTGGGCCAGGGCACCCTCATCATCCTGGCCGGAACCTTCACCGGAGTGATCAACGCCTTCCTCCAGTCCCGGGGTGCCAGGGCCGGGGCGGCCATGCAGCAGGTGGCCGGCCTGCTCATCTTTGCGGCCGGCGTCTACGTCCTCATCCAAGGAGTCCGCAGTTGGTGAAGCGCCCCCAATCCCCCTGCGACGCCGCCCTGGAAGTGACCCGGATCATGGTGGGAGGTCTGCCCGTGGGCATCACCGGCCTCAAGGCCGCCATCGAAGAGGTGGCCGCCCTGGGGGAGCTCTCCGAGGCCGAGATCGCCCAGGCCCTCTATGACCGCCTTAAGCCCCTGAACTACATCCCGCCCCGGGCCGCGGAGGAATACAAACAGGCCTTCCTGCGGGAATACAAAAAGGCCCGGGGTGAGGCCGTGCCCGAAGAGAAAGGCGCCCTGAGCATCACCATCCTGGGGCCCGGCTGCCCTAACTGCCACCGCCTGGAGCAGATGGTCTATGAGGTCCTCACCGAGCTTTCCCTGCCGGCCCAGGTGGAGATGGTGACGGACCTGACGGAGATCACCGCCCGCGGCGTCTTTGCCACCCCGGCCCTCCTCATCAACGGCCAGGTCCGGGTCATGGGCAAGGTGCCGTCGCGAGATACCCTGAAGGAGTGGCTAAAAGCCCTGGCCACCTAAACCTGCCCCCGGAGGGGCCCCCGGCCGCGGGCTTAGGAAGAGGCCCTTCCCCAAATCCAACGTAAAGCCGGCATGTGAAAGGAGTTGTATCAACGCCATGGACAAAAACCCCGGCAAGGTCCTCACCGGGACCGCCCCCGTCAAAGAGAGCTATTGGATCGCCGCCTGGAAGGCCGGCAAGGACTGGCTCCTGGGCCGGGAGGGCAAGATCTTTCTTCTGTTCGTCGGCATCTTCCTCTTTGCCTACTACCTGCCCATGAGCAGCCCCAAGGTGCAGGAGGCCATCCTGGAGGCCTTTCTTATGCTCCAGGCCTACGCCCGCAACCACACCCTCACCTGCGTGGTGCCGGCCCTGTTCATTGCCGGGGCCATCATCACCTTCCTCTCCCAGGCCTCGGTGATGCGTTACTTAGGCCCCACCGCCAACAAAGTGCTGGCCTACTCCGTGGCCTCGGTCTCCGGCACCATCCTGGCGGTGTGCTCCTGCTCGGTCCTTCCTATGTTCGCCGGCATCTACAAGATGGGCGCCGGCCTGGGGCCGGCCTCGGCCTTCCTTTACAGCGGCCCGGGCATCAACATCCTGGCCATCTTCCTCACCGCCCGGGTTTTGGGCTTTGAGCTGGGGCTGGCCCGGGTGGTGGGCGCCGTGGGCTTCGCCTTCCTGGTGGGCTTGGCGATGGCCTTCATCTTTCGGAGCGAAGAAAAGGCCAAAGTGGCCGCGGCCATGGCCCTGCCGCCCCCGGAGGCCCCCCGCCGCCCCTTCTGGCAGACCGCGGTCTTCTTCTTCAGCCTGGTGGCCTTCCTCATCTTCGCCGCCTGGGTCACCCCCAGAGACGTCACCATCCACCTAACCGATGGCCGCCAGGTGAAGGCCGTGGTCCTGGAAGAACGCTCCCTGGACATGATCTTCCAGCTGGCCCAGGACTTCGACGGCAAGAAGAAAGACGAGCAGCTCATCCTCCCCAAGGAGCGCTTCACCCGCCTGGAGCGGGAACCCAGCCTGGCCCTCACCATCGCCCAGGTGAATTTTTACATCGCCGGCGCCATCCTCCTGGCCATTCTCCTCATGCTCTGGCGCTGGTTCACCAAACCGGAGATCGACGAGTGGCTGCACCACACCTGGGAGTTCACCAAACTCCTGGCGCCGCTCCTCTACGGCGGAGTGCTGGCGGTGGGCTTTGTCTCCGCCCTCATCCCCGCCCAATACGTGGCTTCCCTGGTGGGCGACAACAGCCTTGCCGCCAATTTCACCGCCTCCCTGGTGGGGGCCTTCTGGTACTTCGCCACCTTAACCGAAGTGCCCATCACCCAGGCCCTCATCAAAATGGGTATGGCCAAAGGCCCGGCCCTGGCTCTGCTCTTGGCCGGCCCGGCCCTGTCCCTCCCCAACATGATTGTCCTCGGTCGGGTCATGGGCTGGAAAAAGACCATAGTTTTCGTCTCCATCATCGTCGTCGTCGCCACCTTCGTCGGCATGGGCTTCGGCTGGCTGGTGGGCTGAGAAGCAGGAATTGAGGGAGGGGGTCAGGGGTCGCAGACCCCTGCCCCCTCCCTCAAACTCCCTCCCCCAACCCCATATCGGGGGGATGGGAGGGGAGTTTGAGGGGAGGGCGGGGGAGCCAGGCTCCCCCGGCCCTCCCCTCAACCGGACTAAAGGAGGAGTGACATGAAAAAGGTGCAGGTGTTGGGGCCTGGGTGTCCCAAATGTGAGCAGTTGGCCAGGAATGCCGAGGAGGCGGCCAAGGCGTTGGGCGTGGAGTATGAGTTGGAGAAGATCAAGGATCTCAACCAGATGATGGCCATGGGGATCTTTATGACCCCGGCGTTGGTGGTGGACGGCGAGGTGAAGGTGGTGGGCAAGGTGCCCAGTGTGGAGGAGCTGAAGGCCATGTTGGCCTGAGGGAGGCCGGAAACGGAAGGGGCAATGGAGGAAGAGCGCGATTCGGTGTCCTCCCGGCGGCTTCATCTCCGAAGGCCGGGGGATTTCCGGCGGCTGGGGCTCCCGCCGGTGCGGGCGCGGGTGCGTCTGGCCACCCGGGTGCCGGGGCGGCGCCCTTCCTTTGGTCGCCGCCTTTCGGGTAGGCTCACCCGGCTCAAGGCCTGGTTTCTCCCCTTTCTCGCCTTTTTCGGGCTCTATGCCTCGTCCTCGGTGTGTGTCTTTTGCGGCAGCCCCGGCTGTCCGGTGGGGCCGGGGCCGCGGCGGTGGCCGGGGGCTTTTTTGCCGCCCTCTGGCAAGGGGGGATGAGGGGGGGCCAATGGCTGCTGGGGCTCTTGGAAGGATTCCGGCGGGCCTGGAGAAGAGGGGGCCATGCTCCTGCAGAAAATCAAAAGCTATGACATCTTCCGCCCCAAGTGCGACGCCTCCAAAGAGGTCTTGCACAGTATCGCCACCCTGGAGGAGGACATCTCTCCGGTCTTCCCGTATCTCAATGCCGAGCTGGGGGGCTGGGATTATGATCAGCGCAATCAGGTTCTGCTCCTCAAGCTCTCCGAGGGCAAGTGGATCACCCTGCACCCCCGGGAGATCGCCATCCGGGGGGCCCTGGATATGGAGGAGTCCCACGCCCTTCTCAAGTGGATCAAAGGCCAGATCAATGACGTCTGGGAGCGCCGGGAGCAGATCCGGCCCCGCTACACCTCCCAGGCGGGCCTCAAGGTGATGGAGATCCTGAAACTCCTGCCCCTGACCAACTGCAAGGCCTGCGGTTATGCCACCTGCATGGCGTATGCGGCCGCCTTGCGGGAGGGGGAGACCACTCCCGAGAACTGCCCGCCCTTGTGGGAGGACAGCTACCGGGAAAAACGGGAGAGGCTCCAGGCTTACCTGGATAGCTACGGCTGGCGGGCCCTGGATACTTTCTGAGGCGCGGGCGGCCTCCCCCCTTTCCCCGGCGGCCACGTGGGGCTGGGCCACCGGGACCGGCCCGGCTCGCACAGGTGGCGGCACTCCTTCGCTTTAAGGCCCCGGAGACTGTCAGCTCATCAAAGCGGCGGGAGAGACAAACTCATAGTTTGGCGCTGAGCCAGCCGGCCAGGCGGTTGCCGGTGATGACAAACAGGGAGATGATGAGAATTTCCACGGCCGCCTTCCGGCTGATGACCCCCGTGATCAGGGCGGCCAACAGGTCGGTGGCCACGGCAAACCCCAGGGCTGCGGCAAAGCCATAGTTCCTCAGGAGGGCCACCATCACGAGCAGCAGGGGGACGCTGACCAGGGTCCCCGCAATCACCAGAAACACCAGGTTGCCCGGGGCGTGCCGGTGACAAATGGCGGTCATGGCCGCCATGCGGGGACAGACAATAAACATGGCAAAACCTACTGAGGCAAGCAAAAAAGCCCAGAAATCCTCCGACATGGCCTCCTCCGGATGATTGTCACCAGGAAAGCAAAATCGTCTCACCCGCTATAGTATCACTTCGTGGACTCTTTGCATCTGGGTCAGGTTCGGTGACTGGACTCCTTGCCAATTTCTGCCCCCTTCCCTTCGGGCAGGACGTAAAAGGAGCCTCAGCCCCATCAGCTTGCCAATGCGTACACATAGCTTGATCCGGTAAAATTTTCATGAAGTTCTAAGTACTTTCCTGAGAGGTCGGCCCTCCGGAAACCGCTTCCCCCGCCGGGGCACGTGAACTGCATCGGGCCGTCTTGCTATGGCCGGTGGCTGGCTTTTTCACGGTAACCGGCCCGGCGGGTTAGGTTGGCGAGACTCCCCGTCGCCCCCCAGCCGCTCCGGGAGCTCCGGGCCTTGCTCCCGCTTTCTTCCTGGATACCTGCCTGAGACCCAAAAAGCGGGCCCGGGGCTGTCCCGGCCGTTGCAGAATCGAGGCAGAGCCTCTACAATAGAGGGCGAAGCCGGCATAGCTCAGAGGTAGAGCAGCTGATTCGTAATCAGCAGGTCGGGGGTTCGAATCCCCCTGCCGGCTCCAGTTTCTGCCAGCTTCATGACAGCCAGGCCGCTTAAGAGTTCCCCGGGCGCCCTCCTGATCCACCTCCCCGGCGGACGCGGCAGGTTTCCTCACTACTGCATTTCTGTTATTGCCCTCCCGGCCACAAACCCCTTGACACCCTCCCGGCTTCCATATTACAAAGGGGAAAATTCCGGGGGCCCATTCACAAAGAAACATAAGGGGATTCCCGGCGACAAGCTGTGGACTTCGTTATCACAAATGCACATTTGCGGAGCTCAGGGGTCGGAAAGCTAAGTGGTTGAAATCATTGAATCGGGGTCCTGTGAGCCTCGCATCGGCAACCATATGGAATCATTGGCAAAAGCGGAATTTTTGCAAAATGCCTCCCGGGGTAGGGGGGGTGGGGGGGGGGTGGGATCCCCGTTTTTGCCCCCGGAAGGCCCCGTGTGATGCGGGCGCCAGGGGGCAGGGGTAGGAATCCTTGACCCGATTAGAGGGGATTGCGACCAAAAACGGTAGCACTCTTCGCAATATGTGTGGTCGTCGGTAGGAATCCTTGACCCGATTAGAGGGGATTGCGACCTGGATGCTACCCCGGAGCCGGTGGAGGGGCCTTACGTAGGAATCCTTGACCCGATTAGAGGGGATTGCGACTTTTCGCCTGCAAGCCATCTGTCCATAAATTTGATGAAGTAGGAATCCTTGACCCGATTAGAGGGGATTGCGACCATTAGCCATTGTTAAATCCCCTTTCACTTAGTTTTCGGTAGGAATCCTTGACCCGATTAGAGGGGATTGCGACTGAGCCCCAGGTCTTGTGCGACCTGGAGTTCCTCTGTGGTAGGAATCCTTGACCCGATTAGAGGGGATTGCGACTTATCAATGATGACGGATTTACCAGTTGAGCTATCCCGGTAGGAATCCTTGACCCGATTAGAGGGGATTGCGACCGGTCGTGGCCAATTTCACCACAAGACACGTATTTTTTGTAGGAATCCTTGACCCGATTAGAGGGGATTGCGACACAGCCCTCACAAATCGGTTGGGTTCCTCCACATATTGTAGGAATCCTTGACCCGATCAGAGGGGATTGCGACTTCACTTCAAGATCATTAACCGCAATGCTATCGGCCTCATCGTAGGAATCCTTGACCCGATCAGAGGGGATGGCGACCAGTTCCAGGATTGCCACGCAACCCCACAAGTTATCCGTAGGAATCCTTGACCCGATTAGAGGGGATTGCGACAGGAGAGCCTTCTCATAGAAGTCTTTCGGACCGGTAAGCGTAGGAATCCTTGACCCGATTAGAGGGGATTGCGACTCGACCTCGGCCTCGTCCTCGGCCGAGGCGATAGCCGAGGTAGGAATCCTTGACCCGATCAGAGGGGATTGCGACCCCGGAGAGAGCTCCAGCCAACCCGCAAGCAACCCCACCCAGGAATCCTTGACCCGATTAACGGCATTGCGGTTTTTTCGCGTTTGGAACCGGAAACCTGCATTAAAAGCGGGCGGACCTTACCCCCCCACCCTTTTTTCTTGACGTAATGCCTCACAACACCTGAAAATAGCCTCGATGGGCCCCCTTCAGGCCCCCAGAATCTCCCTCTTATCAATGCAGCTCGGGGAATATCGCTTCCACGCCGTCCTGGAGGAGGAGGCTTGGCTCCCGGCCTACAAAGGCTCCACTTTCCGGGGGGTCTTCGGGCTGGCCCTGAAGCAGGTGGTCTGTGCTCTCCGCCAGCAGGAATGCCCCACCTGCCTCCTCCGGGAGCAGTGCCTCTATCCCCGGATCTTCGAAACCCCGCAGGCCGCCGGGGCCCCTCCCCCCCACCCCTTCGTCATCGAGCCGCCCCTGGAGACCAAAACCCACTATCAGCCCGGGGAGGCCTTTGATTTCACCCTGCTGCTTTTCGGCTGGGCCAACGACTGCCTCCCCTATTTCGTTTACGCTTTCCGGGAGATGGGGCGCTTAGGCATCGGCCGCCGGCTGGCGGGACGCCGGGGGCGCTTCCGGCTGGTGCAAGTGACCTCGCCTGATGCCGGGTTGCTTTATCGGGAGGAGGATGGCACTCTGAGCACTCCGACGCCCCGTGCCCTGAAGCCCCCTCATCCCGGAGCCCCCGGGGGTCCGGAGCTGGAGCTCACCCTGACCCTCCTCACCCCCTTGCGCCTGAAGTTCCGCAATCACCTGCAGGCGGAGCTCCCCTTCCATGTGCTTCTGCGGGCGGTGCTGAGGCGTCTGGCCAGCCTCTGGCAGCACTTCGGGGGCGGCGAGCCGGACCTGGACTACCGGGGACTCATCCGCCGGGCGGAGGAGGTGGCGGTGGCCCGCCACAGGCTCCGCTGGTTCGACTGGCGCCGCTACTCCAACCGCCAGGAGGCGGAGATGTATCTGGGAGGGCTGACCGGCGAAGTCACCTACCGGGGCCGGCTGCAGGAGTTTCTCCCCCTCCTCACCCAGGCCGCGCCCCTGCACCTGGGCAAGAACACCACCTTCGGATTGGGAAAGATCGCCCTTTCCGGCCCTCCGCCGTAAAAGGGCCAAGGAGAAAGGAGATGCGCCACACCCTGATCTGCACCGTGGGCACCAGCCTCAAGGCCAATCTGGGGCGCGAGCGGCCGGAATGGCATGAGCTCTATGTTCAGGGGCGGCTCAAAGATCTGGCCCGGGCCCTTGCCTCCCTGCCGCCCCAGGACCGCCTCCTGGGGGCCGAAATCAACTCCATCGACAGCATCCTCAGCAAGGGCATTCTCACCCGGCCGGACAATCTCTATCTGCTGGTGTCGGACACCGAAGACGGCCGGGCCATCGGGGAGCTCCTGAAGCTTTATTACCTGGAGCCTGCCAACCCCCGGCGCTTTGAGCAGGCCCACTGGGAGGTGCTGGCGGGCCTCACCGATGCCTCCCACGAGCGCTTCCGGCGGGAGGGCCTGCGGCATCTGGTCACCGCGGTGGCCGACATCGCCCGCCAATGGGGCCCGGAGCAGGTGGTCATCAACGCCACCGGGGGCTACAAGGCCCAGATCTCCTTTGCCGGCCTCATCGGCCAGGCCCTGGACATCCCGGTCTGTTATCTCTTTGAGCGCTTCTCGGAAGTCATTACTCTGCCGCCCCAGCCCGTGTCCCTGGACCTGAGCTTCTGGCTGGCTCACGTGCACCGTTTCTATCTTTTGGCCGAGGACCAGGGGGAGCCCGAGGACTACGAGGCCCTGGACCCCCGCTTTGCCAGCCTGGTGGAGACGGTGGAGGTGGAGGGAGAGCAGCTGGCGGGGCTCACCGCCATGGGCCAGCTCTTTCATGAGACCTTCCGGCACCGCTTCGCCCGTCAGAAGGAGCTGCTCCTGCCGCCGCCTGCCGGTCTGAGGCCGGAAGATAAAAAAATCACCTACGAAAAGAACTTGGGCCCCCGGCCGCCGGGGATTGAGACCTGGTTTGCCCGTCTCCTGGAAGTTCCGTACGTGACCCGGATTAATACTTACTGGTACAGTCCCGACCTGCCCCGGACGCCGTACTTCCGGCCGTCGGCCAAGGGCGAGGTGGACCGGGTGGAAGGGGGCTTCAGCGACGGCAAGGCCACCACCAAATTTACCGCCTTTATCACCGCCACCACCGCCGCCCAACGGGACGCCGCCCTGGCGGACCTGAATGAACGCTTCTTGAGTCGATAAAGGGTAAGAGAGGGACCCATGTGTCCAGAAGGAAAAGCCCTGGACCCCACGTTACTCAAGGTTGCCGCGGCCGGCTTGCTGCATGATGTGGGAAAGATTGCCGACCCGGAGGCCCTGGAGGTGGATGAGGCCTTCACGCGCAATCACGCCGATCTTTACCAGCCCTTTCACCGGGAGAGCGGCAGACACACTCACATTCATGCTCTTTATACAGCCGCTTTTTTGGACCGCCTGGCCGATCTGCTGCCGCCGGAATTCCAGGCTCGGAACTGGGGCGCAGGGGAGCCCCTCATTAATCTGGCCGCCGGCCATCATCGCCCGGAAGACAGCGCGCTGCGCTGGATTATCGCCGAAGCGGACCGCCTCTCCAGCGGCTGGGAGCGCTCCGTCGGGGAGGCTCCATCAGGAGAAAGTTCGGTTTCCCCGGCCGAATATCGCCTGACCCGTTTGGCTGCTATCTTGGCCGATCTGAGGCTCCCGGACAAAGAGGGGTCTTATTTGAACACTACCCACACAAATCCCCTGGGCTATCCCTTGAGGGAGCTCTCGCCCCTGGCCATTTTCCCCAGCCCTTTGGATAAGGCCAGGCCTCGGGACCCCAAAGAGGCCAAGGAGGAGTATGTCCGGCTTTTCACCCGGTTCCTGGAGCAACTGACACAACTGGCCCACAGACGGGAAAACCTGGAGCTCTGGCTGGAACACTTTGACAGTCTGCTTCTTTTATTCACTGCTTTGATTCCGGCCCAACGGGCAGGTCAGGTGGAGGCGGCCCGGGATGTCTCCCTGTATGATCACGCCCGCACCACCGCCGCCTTGGCCACGGCTCTCTATGCCTATCATCGACGTCACCAGAGCCTGACCGTGGCTGCCATTCGGGACTCGGCTGCCAAGAAATTTCTTTTTGTAAACGGCGACTTCTATGGCATCCAGGATTTCATCTTCAGCTCCGGTGGCGAGACCCGGCGTTATCGGGCCAAGCTCCTCCGGGGACGTTCCTTTGCAGTCTCCCTGCTGACGGAGCTGGCCGCTGACCTGGTGTGCCGCCGGGCGGGTTTGCCTTTTCTGTCGGTGGTGCTGCAGGCGGCCGGCAAGTTCACTATCCTGGCTCCCAACACCGACGAGGTCCGCAAGGCCGTCAATGAGGCCGACCAAGCTCTCAATGACTGGCTCTTTAAGGTCTCGCTGGGGGAAAGCGGCCTGGGCCTGGCAACCCGGGAGGCTTCCCCCGACGATCTTTTGGCCGGAAGGCTGGTGGACCTATGGGAGGGCATCAGCCAGGACCTGGAGCGCCGTAAACTGAAGCGCCTCGAGCTTGAACGTCACGGCGGGGCGGTGCCGGGCTATCTGGCCAGCTTTCGCAACGATCTCGAACGGCCTCTCTGTCCGCTGTGCGGCAAACGGCCCTCTTCCCTTCAGGGCGGCGAAGGGGGTGAGGATGCCTTTGTGCGGCAGGTGCCCTCAGCCTGCGCCATTTGCCGGGACCACATCTTTCTGGGCACCAACCTGGTCAAAGCCCACCGCTTGGCCGTCACCACTCTGGAAGCGGACCTTCGGGACCAAAACCAATGTTTGAGGGAGCCCCTCTTTGGCCGCTACCAGGTGGCCTTTGTCGATGGCTATCTCACTGAAGAGGCCCGCCGGGGGCGTCTCCTGAAGCTGTGGGACATTTCCCCTCCAGGTGAGAACCTGGCCTCTCCGGTGACCCGGAAATTCATCAACGGCTATATTCCGGTGGCCCGGGAAGAAGATCTTTATGATGACCGGCTTCAGGATCTGGAGGAAAAGCCGGAACCGGGAGCCCCCAAGACCCTGGGGCATCTTGCCGCCCTGGCTCTGTCGCATACCGAGATCCCTGGAAAGTTTCAAGGGCTGGAAGCGCTGGGGGTTCTCAAGGCCGACGTCGATAATCTTGGATTGCTTTTGACCTGTGGCCTTCCCGAGGCCAAATTCACCCTGTCGCGGCTGGCCACGGTCAGCCGGCAGCTGCACTTCTTCTTCTGTCTTTACCTCCCCCATCTGCTGGCCTCCACCCCAGAGTTTCAGGAGACCTACACGGTCTTTGCCGGGGGAGACGATCTCTTTCTTTTGGGGCCCTGGAACCGGGTGGCGGCCTTGGCCCGGGTGATTCGGGAGCGTTTCACGGCTTATGTGGGCGGCAACCCGGCAGTCCACCTGTCCGCCGGCCTGACCCTCGAAAAAGCGCACACCCCGGTGGACCAGTTGGCCGCCAGGGGTGAGGCGGCGCTCAAAGAGGCCAAGAATGCCGGGAGGGACCGGCTTAATCAATTTGGGGAAAACGTTCCCTGGCGCCACATAAACGAGTTGGCCCAGGTCAAAGCCACCCTGCATCAATGGCTGGAGGAGGGCTGGCTCACTGCCGCCATGCTCTACCGGCTCAATGAGTTTATCCGCTTGGCGGCGGAGGAGAAAAACCTCGTGGCCGGCCGACAGGCTCATCTGGATGACCTAGCCTGCCTGAAGTGGCGGGCCCATCTGGCCTATTTCACCGGCAGAAACGTCGCCCGGCACCTCAAGGAGGCCGCCCGGGAGACAGCCGTCAATAGAGTGCACGAAACTCTGGCCGCCTGGCTTACCAGCTATGGCGGCGCCCTGCGCATCCCCTTATGGGAACTGCTGTATGAAAGGAGGAGGGCATGAGTCCGGATGTCACCCAAATTTCCTTGTGGGCAGACCGGGAAAAGGGGGTTTTAAACCCGTTAATCTTCTCCAAGAGCGCCAGGGAGCTCTCCCGAACTTTGGCAGCTCAAAAGGGCAACAAACGCACCCAAATTCGCAAATTTTACGATGAAGTCTTGAGACTGGACCAGGCAGCCAAGAAGGAAAATCCGGAAAGATGGCCGAATGTTCTGGCCCAGCTTCATTTGCTCATCCCCAAGGCGGCCTATGCCCAGGGGCGGGATCTGGTATCCCCTGAATTTGTCAGGTTCATTCAAAATTCAGTGGAGCAAGTGAAACTCCCTCAGGATCTGTCTGTATTTGCCAATCTGTTTGAGGCTTTTATGGGTTTTTATAAACTCGATCGCCCAAAAGATTAATTACGGAGGCCGCCATGCAACTTGTCGATATCAAGGAAATCACCGGCACCCTCATCGTCAAAACCGGCCTGCGCATTGGCGCCGGCGACACTGAGATGCGCATCGGGGGCTTAGACAATCCCATCATCAAGCATCCCCATACCCTGGAGCCTTATATCCCCGGCTCCTCCCTCAAGGGCAAGGTGCGGAGCCTCCTGGAAATGAAAAGCGGCCTGATGGGAAAAACCAAAGGTGAACCCCTCAAAATTAAGGACCTATGGGGGCTGGAAGGAGAGCAGAGGGCTTTCGCCAGACGGATTCTCAAACTTTTCGGGGCCGGTGGTGCCGAGGCGGAGCAGATCGGGGAACAGGAAATCGGCCCCACCCGCGTCTCCTTTGCGGATTGCCCCCTGGAAGAGGCCTGGCGGGAGAAGGCCCTGCGGGAGGGTCTGAGCTTTACCGAGGTCAAATCGGAAAACGCCATCAACCGTATCGAAGGGGTGGCCCAGCATCCCCGCTTCATGGAGCGGGTGCCGGCCGACACCCGCTTCACTTTCCGGGTGACCTTGAAAGAACTGGATATCGACCGGGAGGACAATCTGGAGGGTCTGCTGCTGGAAGGCCTGAAGCTCCTCACTCTGGACGCCTTGGGGGGTTGCGGCAGCCGGGGCTATGGCCGCATCGAGCTGGTATTTGATAACCCGGCCATCAAGGCCAAGTTCGATGAAACCCTGCCTTTTCCCGCCACAGGGTCATGAGCCATGCGTCTCTATGAAATCACCCTGAGGCCCCGCTCGGCCCTGGGAACGCCGCTCTCCGGGGACACCCTCTTCGGCCAGTTCTGTTGGCAGGTGGCGTATGACCCGGGACTGGCGGAGGGCGGCTTGGAGAAACAACTGGCCCGGTACGCGGAAAGCCCCTTTGTTGTTTTCTCCTCCGCTTGGCCCTGCTTCCGGGTCCAGGATCGGCCAGCATATGCCATCAGACGCCCGGACCTGCCGGTGGACTGGCTTTCACCTCCCCCAGCAGGCTCCCGCCTGCAGCGACTCAAGCACCGTAAAGAAGTCAAGAAAATGGGCTGGCTGCTCCTGGATGACACCCTGAGGCCCGACTTCCGCCGGCTCCTCGATGATGCCCGGCTCCTTCACCTGCTCCTGGCGCAAACTCCTCAAGTCGTGCAGCGCCTATGCCGGCGGGCGGGAGCTGACAAGCCCCTGATCACCTGGCAGCAGCCTCACAACACCATCAACCGCCAGACCCTCACCACCGGCGAGGCCCCCTTTGCACCTTATACTCAGGAGGTGTACCTTTACCCCCCCGGGACCGAGCTGGCCCTGTTCGCCTTGGTGGATGAGACGGCCACGGACATCGACCGGGTCACACTCTGCCTCAGCCGCATCGGCCACACCGGTTTCGGCAAGGACGCCTCCCTCGGGTTGGGCCGCTTCGAGCTCACCGGCACCCGGGAGCTGGCCCTGCCCACGCTATCCGAGGCCAACGCCCTTTTGACCCTGGGGCCCTGTGTCCCGGCACCCCATTCTTTCATCCAGGCCTTTTTCACCCCCATGGTACGCTATGGCCGCCACGGCGACCGCCTGGCCACCTCCCGCCATCCTTTCAAGGCCCCGGTGATCATGGCTGCGCCCGGCGCCGTCTTTGTCCCCGCCGATTCCCAGGCCTTGACCCGACCGTTCTTTGGCCAGTCGGTAACGGGCGTTTCCCTGGCTCAGCCCCAGGCGGTGGTCCAGGGATACGCTCCGGCGGTGCCCGTCAAGCTGGAGGTGCCCCATGCCTGAAACCGTGACCTGTCTCATCCGCACCCTGGCACCTGTGCATCTAGGCTCCGGCGAGGTCTATGAGCCCCTGGGCTTTGTCATTGACGAGCAGAAACCGTGCCTGGTGGCCTTCGAACCCGGGGACTTCCTGAACCTCCTGCCAGAGACGGATCGCCGCCGCTTTCTGGAAATCTGCCGGAAAGGCACGGTTGATTCCCTTCTGGAGATCTACCGCTTTTATCATCAACATCGCCAGCGGGCTCGGGGTCGAGAGGTCGCTGTCTGTCCAGGGATCGTGCAGCATTACCGGGAGGTCCTCAATGTCAGGGGAGACGACAGAAAATTGCGGACCACCATCAACCAATTCACCATTCATCGCACTGCTTTTTTGAGCCACGATCAACGGCCTTACATCCCCGGCACGGCCATCAAAGGCGCCCTGCGCACTGCGTATCTTAACGCCCGGGCACAAATCAAGCAATTGCCTACCCCGAAAGATAATAGGGGCAGGTGGGATCCCCGGGCGCTGGAAAACCAGCTCCTGGATTACCGCCGAATAGACGAGGACCCATTCCGTCTCCTTAAAGTTTCCGACTTTCTGCCCGTGGGAGAAGTGAGGACCCGGATTATCTATGCCATTAATGAAAAGAAAAGGGTTTCCCAGTTCGCCGCCCGGGGTCCCTACCAGATATTGGAGGTTATCGAGCCAGGGGCGGAGTTTGTCGGCACCATCAGCCTGGAGGAAATACCTCCGAATTTGAGAAGCTTTTATAAAATCCGACATTTCCTGCAACTGGATGACATTTGGAAGGCAGCCCGCAATTTTTATGCGCAGGAAAAAGAAAAGGAAGATCAGGTCCTTTTTGAGATCAGTGTACCTGCCGTTTCTTTGCCTGCCGGCAACGGGGCGGTGGCGTTGCGCTTGGGCCGGCACTCCGGGGCCGAATGCGTCACCATCGCCGGCCACAGGAAAATCAAGATCTTGCAGGCCCAGGGTCAGCCTCCCAAGACCATGGACCACGCTACAACATTATGGCTGGTCGCGGACTTTCACCAGCGGGACAAGCGTCACCAGGCCCATCTCCGTCCCTTTGGCTGGGTCTCTTTTTCTGAACTAACACCGGACCAAGCCTCACTCCTCAAGGAGCGGGAGAGATCCTGGCAGGAAGAGTCAGAAAGCAGCCGAAGGGCGGCTACGGTCGGAGTGCCCTCCAGTTATATTGAGGCCGGGCATCAGGCGGGACCCCCTGCCAGACCGGTTACCATTGCCCGACAGGAAACCTGGGAGGGGGCAGTCCTCACATATGAGAAAGGCAGACAGGAACTCATCGCCTCCTGGCAGGGGAAAAGGGCCAGGGCCAAGGGATTGGAGCTGGTGCCGCCGGAATTGAGGGAGAGCCTCTCCGGGAAAAAGGCAAAGGGAGCGAAAGCGAAAGTTGTCGTGGAAGTGGAGGGGAACGCTTACCGGATTATCTCTATCCAGCTCCTGTAACCTCGAACGCCAAAAAGGAAAATCTCCAATGTGCCGAGCCATGATCATTTCCCTCGGGGGCAGCGCCGAACCGGTGGCCCATTCCCTCTGCCAACACCGGCCCAAATTTGTGTGCTTTCTGGCGTCCCATGACTCTGCCGTGCGGCTGGGTCAAGTCCAAAAGCTTCTGGAAGAACGGTCCTGCCCCCTGCCTCCCCGCCACCTGGTCCTGGTGGAGGATGTCAACGATCTGGTGCATTGCTATGAGAAGGCGCTGGAATGCGCCCGGGTGTTGGACAACCGGCAGATTCCCCCCGCAGAGGTGGTGGTGGATTACACCGGCGGCACCAAGACCATGACCGCCGCCCTGGCCTTGGCCACGGTGGGCAAGGGTTATCGTTTCAGTTACGTGGGAGGCGAACGGCGGACCAACAATGGCCTGGGAACCGTGGAAAGCGGCTCTGAGGTGATACACACCGGTATCTCACCCTGGCAGATCTTTGCCGTGGAGGAGTGGCAGCATTTGGTGCTGCATGTCAGCCAATACCAATATGAGGCCGCCCTGAGCCTGGTGCGCCAGACCCGGGAACGCCTGCCCTCCCGGGAGCACCTCCGCTGGCAGGGTCTGGAAGAGGTCCTGACCGGCCTCCTCCACTGGGACCGCTTCAATCATCGGGAAGCGTTGCCTCCTTTCCGCCGAGGCATGGAAAAACTAACCCAATGGCTGGCCCTGAATGAAGACCGGGCGGTGGAAGATTTCACGGCCCAGGGTAAGAAATGTCTGGAATTTCTTATCGCCTTGGCAGAGGAAACCCGCCAGTTCCAGCGTCCCGCACCCCTGATGGTGGCGGATCTGATGGCCAACGCCGAGCGCCGGGCCGCCCAGGGCCGGTACGATGACGCCGTAGCCCGCCTCTATCGCGCTTTGGAGATGCAAGGGCAGATCGCCTTTCAGGAACAGACCGGGGCCTCCACCAGCAAAGTTCCTGAAGAGATTCTGCCCGAAAGTCTCAAGACAGAATATACCTCCCGGTACCGTGACCCCAGGGATGGGAAAATCAAACTCCCCCTGGAAGCCACCTTCCGCCTGCTCCATGCCCTGGGTCATCCTCTGGGACAGCAGTACCTGGATCGGCAGGAAGATTTCAGCCGCATTCTCCTGGCCCGCAACAGCTCCATCCTGGCCCATGGTCTCCAGCCGGTTTCCCGGGACCTTTACCTGAATCTTCGCGACCTGATGCAAAATACATTCAATTTCCCGGAGCCCGTTGATTTTCCCCGGCTCAGATTTCCTTATTGAAAAATTCCCCCATGCCCGAAGCACAGGAACTTCTGGCGCAGTGCCGCAACCTGCTGGCCCAGGGCCGACAGGAGGAAGCCCTCACCCTGGCCCGGGCGCGGCAGACCAAGGACCGCCGCGACCCGGACCTCCATCTCGCCTGGGCTGAGCTTCTGGAAGAGCTGGGCCTCCCGGAGGAGGCCCTGGTGGAACTGCACCTGGCCCTGCGGGACGACCCCGAGCGCCTGGAGCTCTACGAGCGCCTGGGCGAGCTCTACCTCGACCGGGGTCAGCCCCTTAAGGCCGCCCACCTGTGGGAAGGCCTGGCGGCACGCCGCCCTCAGGACCCCCGCCCCTACCTCGAGGCCGGCCGGGCCTACGAGGACGCCGGCGACTACCTCAAGGCCCGGGAGCTCTACCAGACCGGCAGCGAGCTCACCGGCGACCCCGCCCTGGCCGCCCGCCTGCAGCACCTGGGCTTCCTGGAGGACTCCCCGGCCCCGGAACCGCCTCCGGAGGTGGCGCCCCTTCTCCCCCAGCCCCACCACCTGGCCGCTTTCCTGAGCCTCTTCGCCGGCCGGGAGGGCGTCTACGCCCGCCAGTGGGTGAGCCCCACCGGCGAGTCCGGCTACACCCCGGTGCACGAGCCCCTCACCGCCAAGGTGGCGGAAAACCACCTCCTGGGCAACCACACCATCGGCGTCTATCCTGTGCGCCTGGACAACACCGTGGGCTTCATCGCCTTCGACCTGGATTTGGCCAAATTCGCCCTCACCCAGGCCCTCCCCAGCCAGCGCCTCTTCGAGAGCCTCATGGCCAAGGTGCATAAGGCCGCCTGCCGCCTCCTGGACCTGGCCGCCGCCCAGGACCTCCCCGCCTACCTCGAGGACTCCGGCTTCAAAGGCCGCCACGTCTGGATCTTCCTGGAAGCCCCGGTGCCCGCCGGCGTGGCCAAAAAGTGCGCCGATCTCCTGGCCGCGCGCCTTTCTCCCCTGCCCCCGGAGGTGACCCTCGAGGTCTTCCCCAAACAGGCCCACGTCAAACCCGGCAGCCTGGGAAACCTCATCAAGCTCCCCCTGGGCCTGCACCGCAAAACCGGCCGCCGGGCACTATTCATTACTCCCGAGGGCCGGCCGTACGATCACCAGCTGGACTTCCTCCTCTCCGTCGCCCGGGCCCCCAAAGCCGCGGT